>CALFMX010000299.1 GCA_937902565.1 uncultured Spirochaetales bacterium | reverse complement strand
TGTCCCCACAGGGATTCTCCTTCGATTGCTCATCTCCATACAGCAACCAAGATGCGCTTATAGCGCATGCGTCCTCAATCTTCTTTGCAAATCGAGTCGTCATCCTTCTGCGTCCGAATTCTACTTCCACCAGGTTGGGAAGAGAAATTCCCGCTATAGCCGCCAGTTCCTTTTGCTGTATCCCTTTTCCCTTACGCCATTGTACCAACCTGCTACCGGCAGATGATGAAACCTCATCAGCCTGCAGCCTGGATGTTCCTGTAAAGAGATCCTCACCCTCATCAAGAAACGGCCATATAGGATTCAGTTGAAACTCCTTGATTATGGATTCTATCATTTCCATTGTCGGAAGGCTTTCTCCCTTTTCAACCCTGCGCAAATGGGCAAGTGAGTAGCCGATCCTTTTTGCAAAATCGGCTTTAGAAAGTTGAAGCCTGTTTCTCAACAGCACAATCGTCTCGCAGATCATATTGTCCAGTGAGTGTCCTTTCTCCTTGTTTTCAACCCTCTTTTTGATTGACAAATGCCTAAATCTCCATAAAAATATACTTTGAAACGCCAAAATAGTAAAGCATTGATTCAAAACCACTGCTGACGAAGGAGCTATCCTTGATCCCACACACCCAATCTTCAAACGGAAGGAGATGTGTCAAAACCCTTTTTCCTCCATCATCTCCCACACAAGCTTTCTGGCTTCTGGATGTTTTTTCAAGAAACTGGTCATTCTTTGTCCACACGGAAGATACTTCGCGTCCTCATCCCCATGCAACAACCATTCAGTACCGATACCGCAGGCGTCCTCTATTCGCTGAGCCATCCTCAAGGTCAACTTCCTACGGCCATACACAACATCCTCGATGATAGCCACTGAAATTCCTGTCAGCTTTGCGAAATCCTTCTGGTTGATATGCAGTTCCTTTCTCAAGTCCACCAACCTCTCTGCAACGGCCTTGATGCTGCTCAGTTCTTCTTGTTCACTGAATTTCCGATGAAGTTTGTTACCATCTGGGTCACCGGGCCGTTCCTCAGAGAAAGGCCAATTAGAATCAAGATGAAAAACATTCCGTATGACGCTTATCAATTCATCGGTTGCTTTTCTCTTGCCTGATTCCACCTCGCTGATATGGACCCTGGAATACCCTGTTCTCATGGAGAAAGCTGAAATGGAAAGTTGATAGCTTTTACGCAATATTGTGATAGCCTTCCCGATATCTTTTTCCAGAATATCCGTATGGGCTTCTTCACTTGTTTTTGCTTCAGGGTCGATATCCATTGACAGCAGAATCCTTCTGAATAACAATCTTGATATGTTACACAAATCATATTTTTCAATAATGTGATTTGGAATAGGAGCCACCCTTGATCACATCAGACGCACCGCTCATCCGTAGCGACTATGAAACAGGGCTATTCACTAAACAGGCGCTGGCCGAGAAATACCACGTACACCCCGATACGATCACGAATGTACTCTCTAGGTGCGAGGATCAGGATATCTATAGCAGGGCTTCCACTCCGGGGAATCTGCTGATCACCCCGTACCAGACCTCCATCAAGGAACAGCTCCAGCGCGGAGATATGCAGGCTACATCCATTCGAGGTATTCCTAAAAGAATGACGCGCTTCTCTGATCAAAAATCGGAGCGATTACACATCGTTTTCGCGCTCCATCATTTCCCACACAAGCTTTCTGGCTTCGGGATGTCTTTTCAAGAAACTGTTCATTCTCTGTCCACATGGATGATATTTCGCGCCCTCATCCCCGTGCAGCAACCATTCAGTCCCGATACCACAGGCATCCTCTATCCTTTTTGCCATTCGCATCGTCAGCTTTCTTCTCTCATACTCAACTGCCTCGATATTGGCTACCGAGATTCCTGTGAGCTTCGCAAACTCCTTCTGGTTAAGCTCAAGTTCCTTTCTCAAAGCAAACAGCCTTTCCTTGGTTGCTTCAATGCTGCTCAACGTCTTGAGGTCAGCAACCGAAGGATCCACAGCATTGTCACTGCTCGGAAGATCAACACAATCTGGCCAAGATGCATCAAGATGGAAAGCTTTCCTGACGGTCTCGATCATTTCTGGAGTGACTTTCCGCTCCCCCGCTTCCACGCGGCTAAGATGAACCCGAGAATATCCTGTCCTCATGGAAAACTCAGAGATGGAAAGAAGAAGAGTTTGACGCAGAGTCGCTATGGCTTTGCCGATATCAATATCCGGCTTTGTCTCTACTCCTTCAAGTTTTTGTTTGGATTCTTCAGAGTTATTCATTGACAGGAACTCCATCCCCTACTCATAATCTAATTTAGTTGCCCCATATCATATTTTAAGGAGCGAATAATCGTACCAAAGGAGCCAACCTTGATCACATCAGACGCACCGCTCATCCGTAGCGACTACCAGACAGGACTGTTCACCAAACAGGCGCTTGCCGAGAAATACCACGTACACCCAGATACGATCACCAATGTGCTCACCAGGTGTGAGGATCGGGATGTCTACCGCAGGGCTTCCACTCCGGGGAATCTGCTGATCACCCCGTACCAGACCTTCATCAAGGAACAGCTCCAGCGCGGAGATATGCAGGCCACATCCATATTCCAGCTTCTCATAAGGCTCGGTGCCTGTCTGTCATTGTCGACGGTCACCAAGGCGGTAAGGAAGATCAAATACGATCTGGACATGGCAGCCATCAGGTACGAGACATCCCCTGGCCAGCAGGCTCAGGCAGACTGGGCCTCGTTCAAAGGATTCTCTGCAACCGTTGATGGTATAGAGCGCCCTATCTACGCTTTCTTCATGATTCTTGGCTATTCACGGATGCGGTATGTCGAATTCGTAACCGAGATGACCACGATGACCTTGATCAGGTGCATCGAGAACGCCTTCACGTATTACGGTGGAAGCACCAAGGAAGTGCTCTTTGACAACATGCCCCAGATCGTGAATCGCTGTCTTACCACCAAGGGTGGCAACTCTCTGGAGCGGATGCTGATTCCCGAGTTCACCGCCTTCGCGGACCATGTCGGATTTGACATAACTCTTTGCAGGATAAGGAGACCTCAACAAAAAGGCAAAGTTGAGCGAGTCGTAAAGTACTTTAAAGAAGCCTTTATGCCCATGCTCACCAAGAAGACGGGGCACTCGCTGATCGATCTGAACGAGCAGGCAATTCAGTGGTGTGATGAAGTGAACCACCAGGAGCACATGACCACCATGGAAATTCCGTATGATCGCCTTGGTTCAGAGAACTTGAATCCACTTCCCCGGATTCCCTATCTGGAGGATACCACGGCCAAGGTCTCCAAGGATGGATGCGTTGCCTTCCGTGGCAGGGTCTTCAATGTAGATATGCGCTTTGCCGGCATCGAGGGCAAGATAATCGACCTTGAGGATACCATCTTCGGCTACTTCGACGGCAAGTTGGTCATCCTGGGTAAGCGCGACTTGCCCGTTCATGTTCGGCATCAGTATTGCCACAGCAGGCATGCAGGAAAGATCAAACAGAAACGATCCAAGCATATCCATTCCAACATCTCCCGATGGCTTGGTGGCAACCTGCCGCAGAAGATCTCGGTTGACTGGAAGCTGATCTATGCGTAACCAGTTCACCAAGCAGGTACTGCAGGATATCGCCTCATTCAACAATCGCTATCTTGGAGGCATTCTTGCAAACCTCTTTGAATCACATCCTGAGCTGCAGGAGGATATTGCCAATTCCATCATCGGTGCGATTGCAGCCAAGGAAAATGACAACGTAAACAAGCTTCTGGAGGAGGCGTTCCTTCCCGGGTATCCCGATCACCCCACCCTCTCCGATTTTGATGCATCCTGTCTGTCAAAGACGGACAAGGAGGTGTATGATAAATTCATGACACTCGATTGTCTCATCGACAGAAACAGAAAACCGAATCTCGTTCTCTACGGTCCGCCCGATTGCGGCAAGGAGAAGGTCGCCGTCGGATTGGGCGACCGATTGTGCAGGGAGGGGAAATCAGCGCGCTTCATCGATTTTCATCATCTGATGGAGGTGTTGCAGACCCATGGGAGACTTCCCTCCAGCAACACCCTGTATAGGATACTCACGAAGGTGGAGTGTTTGATCATCGATGATTTCGCCTGCATGAACATCCATGATGCCGATCTGCTTGACAGCCTCTATGTGTTGCTCAGGACCAGAATCGACGATCATCTCAGTCCGAAGACCAAGAAGAAGATCCGCGCCACATTTGTCACGACCCATCATCATCTAGAAGATTGGCCGCGCCATTTGATTGGTGACGACTTCAAGGTGCTGCAGATCATCAACATTTTGTACGGTCGCGGAACCCTGCTGTCCATCGACGAGAAGGCTCCCAGAATAGAGGAAGATGAAACCACTTCCTCATCTTCCGAGGCTACCCGGTAACCACCAACCCCGAAAATTCAATTACGTTTTGAAAGTACCTTTTTCCAAAAGGCGGGAAAACCATGTCTTTTCCAGATCACGTATACTTAAGTTCGCAATTTGACAGTAGATTGAAAAAGGTCATGAGAATATCCATACTAGTAAGTAACCAAACTAAACCAGGAGGGAATACAACTCATGACCGATTCAAATGTTACCAAAGAACTCGAGAAAAAGCTACTGTCATACATTACCGAAGAGGATCCTATGCTGTGCATGTTGCAGTGGATTACCGAGAAGTTTATGGAGATAGAGGTAGCTCATAAAGTGGGAGCACAGAAGGGAAAACACAGTACGGAACGCACCACCCACCTCAGCGGGACGCGTGTGCGCCGGTTCGACACACGCATGGGAACAATGTATCTGACCATTCCCAAATTGCGCAAGGGAGGATATGTCCCTTTCTTTGTCACAGCCAAGAAGCGAAGTGAACAGGCGCTCATACAGATTATCCAAGAGGCCTGGGTTTCTGGCATCTCTACCAGAAAGATCGAACGTCTTGCCAGGAGCATGGGTATCGAGCAGATTTCAGCATCACAAGTATCTGAAGTGAGCAAGGAACTGGATGTGATGGTCGAGGAGTTCAGGAACCGTCCTCTCCATGCTGAGTACCCCATACTCTGGATTGACGCCCTATACGAAAAGATCAGGGAGGGCTGCCATGTGGAGAATATGGCCGTCCTGGTGGTCAAAGGCATTTCCCTGGACGGTACGGCCCACATCCTGGCTGTGGAGCCCATGCAGAACGAATCCGAACAAACCTACCGCATACTCTTCAGGAAGCTCAAGGACCGGGGATTGGAACGGGCCTGGCTGTGTGTTTCCGATGCCCACAAGGGATTGCAGGCGGCTGTCAGGAAAGAGTTCATCGGAACATCATGGCAGCGGTGCAAGGTCCATTTCATGCGTAATATCCTTGCTTATGTTGGACATCGCCATAAGGACGCCTTTGCAAAGCAATTGAAACATATCTGGCTGCAGCCTGATGAGAAGCAAGCCAGGGCATATGCACAATCATTCATGGAATCCTATGAAAAGCAGTTTCCCGATGCTGTCAGGTGCCTGGAAGAGGGGCTGGAGGATTCCCTGCAATTCTATCGCTTTGAAAAGATCGACCACAGGAAGATAGCTTCCACCAATACCCTGGAACGATTGAACCGTGAGATACGCAGACGTTCCAGGGTTGTAGGGATCTTTCCGAACAAGGCTTCGTATATTCGGTTGATTACTTCTTATCTCATTGAATATGAGGAGGAGTGGCAATCGGGTAGAGCATATATCAGTATTCAGTCGTTGACTGAACAGAAGCTACAATTGGAAAAGGTTGCATGATAGATATGGATTCTCATGGCCTAATCAATCTGAAATTGCGAACATGTCTGGACACAGGCCTTTTCCAATCCGGAAAATTGGATTGCTGGAAATGCCGAAAATTGCGATGCTGTCTACAAATTTAGGTTCCTCAGCTTCCGGGGCTACCCGGTAACCATCAACCCCGAAAATTCAGTTACGTTTAAAAAGTACCTTTTTCCAAAAGGCGGGAAAACCATGTCTTTTCCAATCCGGAAAATTGGAATGCTGGAAATGCCGAAAATTGCGATGCTGTCTACAAATTGCAATGCTGTCTACAATCAGGCCCTGGAGGCCCCAATTAGCGATTCCTGTGGAATTTGTGGACGTTTTAACTGGTACCGATGGTTGACTGGTACTGATGGTTGCTAATCCACTTCCCACTTTTTGTGTGGAGCTATTTGCTTAGGCATGTTATGCCGAATTCTTTCAATATTCTCATTTCTTAATAAATCCATGGATTCTCTATCAAGCCCCGTGAAATATCGTGCAATACCAGTTTGTTTAATTCCTTCATAGCCTTCTTCCACCAATCTAATTGCTTCCGGTAGAATAAAAGATGTTAATTCTGATAATCTTCTATGAATGATTAATGGGGTCTCTTCAATAAAACCTTTAATCGGACATTGCAGGATAATATTACCATCGTCAAACTTATTCGTCATATAATGAATTGTAGGTCCATACTCATCTTCAATATTTGCAAAAATTGACACATAAGCACGATTCCCACGATAATCTGGAAGTAAACCACCATGACAGTTAATACACTTCATATAAGAATTCAAAACTGATTCTGGAACTTTTTTGTCCCACCCTAAGCATATTAATAATTCAGGCTCAAGCTGTTTAATTAGAGAAAGTGAATCAATGATATTATCATGGTTGATAGTCTGAAAACGAATATTATTTTCAGTACAGTAATCAACAACTTTACCTTCTCCTGAATCAGTAAGGTAAGTAATATTATATTCATCAAAAAAAGAAGGTTTCATTCTTTTAAGTGACTGAAGAATAATTAAAGGCTTCAATACGGATGACAAGCCTAAAAAATGGATACTCCTAAATTTCATTTATTCCGCACCTCAACATCAAGTATAAAAAAACGACTAGCAAATATTTCATTAACTAAATTTCAACTATCACAATATCTTTATGCGAAACTATTCCCCATTTTTCTTGTAATAGATCGCTGGAAACCACAACCCCATTTACCCAATTAATTATTGCTTTTGGCAAGTTTACACCAGCCATATGGCTGAAGGGATAGCCTCCTCCAAAGCGAGCATTCATTTCCAAAATATAACAGTTTTCATCGTTAACAAAAACATCAACATCAAGATTTCCGATATGCTTGAGTTTACTCGACAACTGCATTCCAAGGTTCTTTAGCAGCGGATTATTAACCGTCTCGGCACAATCAGTTTCCCCTGATCGCATAGCATATTTTTTCTTGGCGATAGTATTCATATACTTGCCATCAAGATTGTTAATAATATCAAGGCCATATTCAGAACCTTGAAGAAACTCTTGAATCAGAATAGAATGTTCATAATCAAGTTTTGATTCAAATTTCAAATATGAATTATTAATTGCATTTTGTGATTTTTGGTAGAGCACTCTCAATTCATCTACAGTATCAGCAATGTACACACCAATTGACCCCATCCCCCATCTTGGCTTAACCACAACCGGATATGATAGTTCACCTTCCTCAATAGAGAGAAGTGCCTCATTTACTGATAAGAAAGTACGAGGTGTTGAAAATCCATTGAGTCGTAAAAATTGGAAGGTTTTCCATTTATCATTACAAATATCTATCACGTTTTCATCTGAGACTATCAACTTAGTACCAATACATTCA
>CALFMX010000298.1 GCA_937902565.1 uncultured Spirochaetales bacterium | reverse complement strand
GAAATTACGTACACTTCAAAATCTAATTCCGGGTATAATATATATTCTGTAAACTAGAAACCGTTGAATCATCATCCTTCACCTCGATAACACCTTTATCCCCAACTGTTCGCTACGGCCGTAGACAGCCTAGTGGCACCACGTAGACCCCGTCTTTTCTCCGATACGCATATTCAGTAGCGGTTACTACCATCAAGAACGATGGTTCGTGCATATGGTCTATATCTATCTTGTCCTTCAAGGCAAGAAGATTGCTCGCAGCTTCATCTACGTGGGACAAGCCAAGCCTCACTTCAATTGCTGCCCATCGGCCATCAGGTAAATGGATAATGGCGTCTGCCTCCAATCCATTGCGATCTCTATAGTGAGATACATGATACGTACAGTGCCATTTTAATCGTTTGATTCAAAGAGACTCATGGTATACATCCTGAGGCGTGAAATTCTACCTATGCCAGAGTGTTTTATTGATTTCTCGTCCACAGTCACAGAACCGGTGAGGATATAGAGACCACATGCGTTGCTGATATCAACTGAATGTCTAACAGCATCCCATAACTGTGGTGCCATTTGCCACTCATCGATCAATCTCGGATTGTCTCCTTCCAACAAAAGAGAGGGAGTTATATCAGCAATTTTCAGATATGTTTCTTGCTGTTCTGGATCCTACATATAGAGAATACTCTGTGCAAACTGTGAAGCTGTTGTCGTTTTACCGCAAAATTTCGGTCCGATCAAAAGAACTGCTCCAAAAGCTTCCAACTCTTCTTCTAAGAGTCTATCTGTGAATCGGGGTACATATGACATGGAAATTTTGCCCTCTATACATGATTTTACAATGCATTGTGTGTTTTGGCAGAGTTACATTATGTGTTTTGGCAATCTACTCCCTGCCATCCTTCACCAACTCATACATCAAGGCAAGCTCCTGGTCGGAGAGTCCTACGAATTGGCTGAGCAGTTGGATCGATCGCATATGGCTTTGGATCTTTTCCAGATACTGTTCGATGATCTGGTCGTGGCTTTGCCTGGAGACGAATGAACCCCTTGATGGGATCGTTGTAATGAATCCCTGCTGTTCGAGCTCCTGGTAGGCACGCTTTGTGGTGATGATGCTGACATCGAGTTCAGTGGCCAAGCTTCGAATTGATGGAAGTTGTTCACCTTCAGAGAGGATATTCCGGCTCACCAATTCTTTAAATTGTTCTACAATCTGAAGATAGAGTGGTTGTTGCAGTGTTGGGTTGATGATGATATCCATATGCTCTCCGTATATATTTAGTATATACGGTTATATGTACTTGTCAATGATATATTCAAACAAAGATCTTCTAGGTATACTGATGTATATGATTGACTTCGTTTTCAAGGAGCAACACACAGTCAGTGATGCCCTTATGCAACTCTTCAGAATTGTAACAATCCTCCGCGGTGATGGCGGCTGTCCATGGGACCGTGAGCAGACTCCCCGTGATACCGCCCTGAACCTCATCGAGGAGAGCTATGAGTTCCTCGATGCCAAGGAGCATGGGGATATCATCGAGGAACTTGGTGACGTCCTGCTCAATGCCATGATGCTCTTGGAAATGCACCAGGAGGATGGCTGCGAGGATGGCATCGCGGCTCTCAACGGGGTCTGTGAGAAACTCATCCGTCGCCACCCCCACGTCTTTGGCGAAGTCTCCGTCTCCGATAGCAGCGAAGTGTTGGATGTGTGGAACGCGATCAAGGTTGAGGTCGAGGGCAAGAAGGATGCCGAGGATGACTTCTTCAGCCGCCTCCCCTCCTCCATGGGACCGCTCGAACAGGCCAACAAGATCCAGAAGAAGATCGGCAAGGTCGGGTTTGATTGGCCTGCAGTAGAGGGTGTGATCGAGAAGGTCGAGGAGGAGCTTGGCGAGGTCATCCAGGCGATGGAGCATCCTGATGATGAGGGCGAGGACCTTGAGATGGAGATCGGTGACCTGCTCTTTGCCGTGGTGAACCTATCACGCTATGTGGGCCTCGATCCCTCCTACGCACTCCACCGATCGAATGAAAAGATGAAGAGGCGGTTCAATCGCCTCTATGCGCTCTCCAAGGAGCAATCGATTCCATTGGACAGGGACCACATCGCTGAGATGGACGCGCTGTGGCAGGAGATCAAAGAGCATGAAGGGGGCACACATGGCGAATAGTGACCTTAAGGCCAATCGAAAAACTGGCAAACAGAGCCGTGCGGTCTATGAACGCATCGCCGTCGATATCGCCCGCCGGATCGCCCAGGGGGAGTTCAGCGAGGGTCGTCGCCTTTCGGGGCGGACCTTGATGAGTGGTGAGTATGGCGTGTCACCCGAAACCATCCGGCGCTCCTTTGCCCTCCTTGAGGAGATGGCTGTCGTCCAGGTGGTACAGAACAGCGGTGTGGTAGTCAAAAGCGTCACACAGGCCAAAGCGTTCATCGAGACCTATGAGAAGCACGACGAGACCAAGAAGCTCCTCTACCGCATGCACCAGATCATCCTGGAGAATGAGGCGCTCAACCGTGAGCTCTATACCATGGCCGAGCAGGTCTTCTCGATCAACACCCGCTTCGCCCAGGCCAACCCCTTCCCGATCTTCGCCTCCACCATCGAAGAGGGATCGAAGGCCATCGGGCAATGCCTCGGTGAGCTCCGCTTCTGGCAAGCCACCGGTGCGACGGTGGTTGGCATCAGGCGTGAGGGGACGATCATCCTCTCACCGGGGCCAAAGGAGCCGCTGATGTGCGGGGACACCCTCCTGATGGTGGGCCCACAGGACTCGGTTGACCGTATCGAGGAGCTCCTCTCATAGTCACGATCGGGAGCCGGCCTCCATCCTTGCCTTGAAAAACTGTCGGTAGGTCTGCCCCACCTCCCCTGCCCAGAGGTGGGTGCGCCGTATGGCTAGGCGCTGGGCGAGGTCAAACTTGTCAGCGTCCGGGCCGAAGAGGAGCTTGATCATATTGCGCTCCCCAAAGACCGTTACCTCATATCTTCCCCCACCGAGGGAGGTGACTGCAACGTCCTTTCCCTTCACCTCTGTGTGGCCATCAAGGATGGCCTTGCACTCTTCATCACCCTGCACATCGATCTCGTAGCGACTGGCGACCAGGTACTTGGCCAGTGTCTCCTTGCGAGGAAGGTCGAGCAGGAGGATCTCCCCGATCGTATAGCCGTCGGAGAG
>CALFMX010000297.1 GCA_937902565.1 uncultured Spirochaetales bacterium | reverse complement strand
GGCGTTTTCTCACCGATTACTGGACTTCAGCCTCGATATAGTGCTTGCTCTGCCGCTTGATCTGCTTGAGTTCGTTCCTCTGCGCCTTGACCCACTCCTTGCGGCTGATAAGGGCGACCTGCTCGACCGGCCGTCCACCGACGAACTGGATGAGGGCGCTCTCTGCCTCCTCGGTGCCGGTGGCCTGGGGGTAGAGGAAGAAGCCGTGGATGGCCTTCTTCACCTCAAGGTACTTGACCGGGGTGTCTGCAGAGGCGAGGGCCTGGCTGTAGAGGAGGCCATCGTCGCGGAGCGGGTCATACTCCGCCCCGATGATGAGTGTTTCAGGTAGACGGGAGTAGTCCTTGCCCAAGAGCGGGGAGAAGAGCGGGTTGAGGATATCCTTGGGTTCGCGCATATAGGTGTTGACGAAGAAGGACATCTGCTTGTCATTGAGTGTCGGGGAGTCCTTGAAGCGCTCCCAGCTCTCGGTCCGCATCCTGCCGTCGGTGACGGGGTAGAAGAGGACCTGCCCGGCGATAGGGGGGCCCTTGCGGTCGCGTGAGAGGCGGCTCACCACTGCGGCGAGGTTGCCTCCGGCACTGTCGCCTACAAGGAAGATCCGATCGGGGTCGGTCTTCCAGTAGCGGCAGCCTGCCGCGGCCCAGATCAGGGTGTCGTAGCAGTCCTCAACTGCGGTGGGGAACTTGTGCTGGGGGGCGAGGCGGTAGTCGACCGAGAGCACCGCCGCGCCGGTGATATCGGCCAGGTGGGCGCAGAGGAAGTTGTAGAGGTCCATGTTCCCCCATACCCAGCCCCCCCCGTGGTAGTAGATGATCAGGGGGACGAGGTCGCTGATCGACTTTGATGCCTGTTTTTCGAAGAGGTAGCCGCTGATCATCCCCCCCTGCACCGGGATGACGAAGGTCTTGGACGTGATGTTCTTTGCTTCCTTGCCCAGGAGCTTGCGCAGGATGAGGTTATCGGGAAGCGAAATATCGTTGATCTCCTCGATACGTGCGGCGCTGAGTCCCTCGGGGTCGCGTATAGCGACGCGATTTATTAGCTTGACCAGACGTTTCATCTTAGGAGACAAATCATAGTCATCCATATGACTTTCAATATAGAGCATCACGAACAGAGGCGCAAGTCGCTTGTGCTATAGAATTAGTATAGGTATACTCCAAGAATGAGAGACAAGGCGACGATCCTCGACCATACGCGTTTTGGCTACGACTTCATAACCGGGCCCTATCTTCCCGAGGGGAAGGATGAGTATTACCTGCGCAACCAGCAACTGGGAAGGGATAACTCCTCCTACCGCCCCCTCTCTGATGAAGAGATCGCAGCGCTGAAGAAAAACCTCAACGTCAGCCCTAACTGGGCCGATGTCCTGGTCAGCGACCCCTTCGACCCCTCCCTGGTGCGCAACACCGAGTTCTACGGCCTTGTGCGCATCGGGGCCCTCAGCACCATGATCGTCAGCTTCCACGACTTCGCCGTCCCGGTGGGGATCGCCAACAGCCGGATCATCAGCTGTGATATCGGCGATAACTGCGCCATCCTCGACTGCACCTACCTCAGCCACTATATCATCGCCGATCGCGTCATCCTCTACCGCATCGGCGAGATGCAGACGACCAACCACGCCAAGTTCGGTACCGGCATCATCAAGGAGGGCGAGAGCGAAGATGTCCTCATCGCCATCGATGTGGTCAACGAGAATGCCGGCCGCTCGATCCGCCCCTTTGACGGCATGCTCGCCTCCGATGCCTTCCTCTGGTCCACCTATCGTGAGGACGAGGCCCTGATGAGGGCCTTCGGGGCCTTCACCGATGATCGGGAGGACAAAAGGCGCGGCTACTATGGCTACGTGGGGGAGCAGTCGATCATCAAGAGCTGCGACACGATCAAGGATGTGTGGGTCGGCCCCGGGGCCTACATCAAGGGGGCGAACAAGCTCAAGAACCTGATGCTCCGCTCCACCGTAAGCGAGCCGGTCCAGATCGGGGAGGGGGTCGAGCTGGTCAATGGCATCATCGGGAGCGGCAGCCGGGTCTTCTACGGGGTGAAGGCGATCCGCTTCATCATCGGGGACAACTCCAACCTCAAGTACGGGGCGCGCCTCATCCACTCCTTCTTGGGGGACAACTGCACCGTCAGCTGCTGCGAGCTACTCAACAACCTCATCTACAGCGGCCACGAGCAGCACCACAACAACTCCTTCCTCATCGCCAGCCTCATCATGGGCCAGTCGAACATGGCCGCCGGGGCGAACATCGGCAGCAACCACAACAGCCGTGCCAATGATGGCGAGCTCATCGCGGGGCGCGGCTTCTGGCCGGCGCTCTCCAGCAGTCTCAAGTACGACTGCCGCTTCGCCAGCTATGTGCTCCTCGACAAGGGGAACTTCCCCCATGAGATGAACATCCCCATCCCCTTCTGCCTGGTGACCACCGATGAGCATGAGGGGAGACGCCTCATCATGCCGGCGTACTGGTGGATGTACAACCTCTACGCCCTCGAGCGCAACAGCTACAAGTACCGCGTCCGCGACAAGCGCAAGACGATCCGCCAGCATATCGAGGTCGACTACCTCGCCCCCGACACGGCCAACGAGATCCTTGTTGCCCGGACTCTCCTTGAGGAGTGGGTCGGCGCAAGCTTCAAAGGGGAGGCGGAGGGGTCAGGCAGTCTCGGCAAGCGGCTTTTGACCGAGCATCGGGACATCGTCGAGGGCCTCGAGGTCTTCGCCCCCGGCCTTGAGAAC
>CALFMX010000296.1 GCA_937902565.1 uncultured Spirochaetales bacterium | reverse complement strand
CGGCGGTCTGGCGATGAAGATTGTCACCTGCGATTAAGTCCCACCACGTTTCAGGATCTGTAGGCCGGATGAGGCGCTCGCTGCCCTCCCTCGATACCGGCTTGATGCCGATGCTGCTGCTCTCGGGGAAGCGGATCTTGGTGACACCCATCGTCTCCTGCAGGAAGGAGACCACCTGTTTGGCCTCGCGTGTGCCCCCATCCCACTCGATGCCGGCGTAGATATCCTCGGTGTTCTCGCGAAAGACCACCATGTCGATGAGCTCGGGCCGCTTGAGCGGGGAAGGAACCCCGTTGAAGTACTCGACCGGACGGAGGCAGGTGTAGAGATCCAGCTTCTGGCGCAACTCGACGTTCAGCGAGCGCGCCCCCTCACCCACCGGGGTGGAGAGCGGTCCCTTGATGGCGACCTTGTGCTCCTGGATATAGCTGAGCGTCTCCTGGGGCAGGGAGGAGCCACACTGCTCGTAAGCCTTCTGCCCGGCCATGAGCTCGACGAACTCGATGCCCTTCTCAGACCCGTACGAGCGCTCGACCGCGGCCTCGACGACCCGTTTCATGGCAGCGGTGATCTCGACCCCGATGCCATCCCCTTCGATGTAGGCAATGGTAATCTTCTCCATCAGATCTGCTCCTTGAGGATATTCAGCAAGCCGCCGCCGATCAACATGGCGCGCTGCTCGTCGGTGATGTCACAGTCGAGGACGATCTCGCACGCCTTGGTCCGATTCTTCAGCACCACGTCTCGCCCTTCGATCTGGGCCCGTATATTCTCGATGACCAGCTCGTCATTCTCCTCAAGCTTCCCATAATCCTCCTCGCTCTTGAAGGTCAGCGGGATGATGCCGAAGTTGCAGAGGTTGTTCTGGTGGATCCGCTCGATGGAGATGGCGATGACCGCCTTCACCCCGAGGTACATCGGGCAGATGGCGGCGTGTTCACGGCTGGAGCCCTGCCCGTAGGAGGCGCCGGCGATGATGAAGTTGTCCTTGCCACGGTCCTGGTTCTCGATGCAGCGGCTGGGGAAGAGCTCATCGACCGGCTCGAAGACATACTTGGCGTAGACGGGGATGTTGGACCGGTACTTCAGCCGCGCTCCGGCGGGCATGATGTGATCGGTGGTGATCTTGTCCCCCACCTTGATGGTCACATAGCCGTCGAGGTCATCCTTGAGCGGGGTGTTGGCCGGCGGGTCGCCGATGTTCGGCCCGCGGATGATCTGG
The DNA here is from genome assembly GCA_937902565.1 of uncultured Spirochaetales bacterium. GTDB lineage: Bacteria > Spirochaetota > Spirochaetia > Sphaerochaetales > Sphaerochaetaceae > Sphaerochaeta. The sequence continues at coordinate 217 of CALFMX010000296.1, read as the reverse complement.
ACAGCGGAGCCGTCGGCGGGCGGGAAGATCAGCATCGAGTCATCGACGATGAAGGAGGCGGGCTGGATGACCTCGGGGTATGGGATGCCGTGATCACTGAGCGGATCGGTGATGACACCGGTGATGGCCGCCAAGGCAGCGGTCTCGGGGCTGACAAGGTAGAGCTGTCCACTCTTGGTGCCGCTGCGCCCCTCGAAGTTGCGGTTGCTGGTCCTCA
>CALFMX010000295.1 GCA_937902565.1 uncultured Spirochaetales bacterium | reverse complement strand
GACGGCGTCCTCATCGATAGCGAGCCGATCATCCTCAGCGCCGCGCAGGCGTACTTTGCCCGGCGTGGCATCGAGACGAAGGCGGAGGATTTCACCCCCTTCGTCGGCGCCGGTGATCGCCGCTATCTGGTGGGGGTGGGCGAGAAGTACGGCCTCTCCCTCGATTTCGACAGCGAGCGGGGAGAGCTCTACGAGCTCTACGGTGAAGCTGCACAGAAGGCCTCATCCTTTGAAGGGGTGCACCGGTTCCTCTCCGATGCGAAGCGTGCCGGCTTGAAGGTGGCCCTTGCCACCGGCAGCGAGCACCACAAGGCCCTGATCAACCTGGCTGCCATCGGCCTCTCGGAGGCGGACTTTGATGGAGTGGTCACCGGGGAGCAGGTGAGGCGCAACAAGCCCGCTCCTGATATCTACCAGCTCGCCGCCCTCCTGATGGGCCTGGGCCCCGACCAGTGCCTGGTCGTCGAGGATGCGATCCATGGAGTGGTCAGTGCCCGGCATGCCGGGTGTGCCATCCTCGCTGTCCCCAACACCTTTGACGCCTCCGCTCTTACGGCTGCTGGTGCTGATCTCGTACTCCCAACACTTGCCGATTTTGGCCCCTTTGATACAATCGATGCCTTCAACAAGCGCTTTAAGGCACTCATTGACCAGAGTGGGATAGTCTATGGAGCCAACCGCATTGCGGTGGAAGATGGTAAAAAGAGCGAATATCCCTTTGAAGAAGCGGTGCGGGCAGCGCTTGCAAGCCGCACCAATGCCTATGCCCCCTACTCGAAGTACAAGGTGGGGGCAGCCCTGGTGTCTGCCGGAAGCGGGAAGATTTACAGCGGATGCAATGTGGAGAACTCAAGCTACGGGGCAACCATCTGTGCGGAGCGAAACGCAATCCTCCACGCAATCAGCGAAGAGGGGGTGTTGGGCATCGACCTCTTGGTGGTGGTCAGCGATGATGACCCCCCTGCACCCCCCTGTGCACAGTGCCTGCAGGTGCTGGCCGAATTCTGCCGACCGGAGAGTGAGATCCACCTTGTCGATGTCGCCTTTGCAGAGGGACGGGGCGGGGTGCATGAGGTCTATCGCTTCTCAGCTCTCCTGCCGCACCCCTTCATCTTCCCCGCGATGCGTCAATCCTGAAGACCCATCATCTTGTCGATGCGACGCTGGTGGCGCCCCCCTTCGAAGGTGGCATCGATATAGGCGTCGAGCATCCGCACCGGATCCTCAGGATAATCGATCCTGCCGCCGAAGGCGATGAAGTTGGCATCGTTGTGACATCTGGCCATCTCAGCGGCGAAGCTGTTCTGGGGCAGTGCGCAGCGGATGCCGTCGACCTTGTTGGCGCTGATGGAGATGCCGATGCCGGTGCCACACAGGAGCACACCGAAGGCGTAGCCCCCTGAGAGGTACTCGGTTGCAGCCTCCTTGGCCATGTCGGGATAGTCGACGGAGTCGGCGCTCGCCACTCCGAGGTAGTTGACCTCAAATCCGCGCTCCTTGAGGTGTGCTATGAGAGTCTGGGCGAGTTCAACCGCCCCATGGTCGTTGGCCACTACTACTCTGTTCATGAAATCCTCCGAGCCAATAGTAGCTGATTTGCTCTCCCATGGCCAGGTCCCCTGTAAAGTAAAATGCTTGGGTTTCTCATTCATTGTAATACCTCCAGA
>CALFMX010000294.1 GCA_937902565.1 uncultured Spirochaetales bacterium | reverse complement strand
GAGCAGCAGCTCTTCCACGATCGAGCGCAGGCCGCGCGCGCCGGTCTTGCGGTCGATCGCCTTCTGGGCGATCGCCTCAAGATCAGGTGCGACAATCTCATCGAGTGCAGTCTTGAAATCAAGACCGATATCACCGTACAGGGAAGAGACCATGTCGGCACTATTGAGAGCGACCGTCTGGGCGGTATCGATTGCATCGGTGAGCGCATCACGCAACAGCGGTCCCAGATTCTCGAAGCTCTGGTCGGCTTGCTGCTTGTAGAAGGTCGCCTCATCCTTGCTCGCCTGGGCTCCCATATCAAGGTTTGCCAGCTTGTCACCCAAACCGAAGATCTTTCCGACCCAGGTGCCCTGGATCTTGTCCCCCGCCTTGTTGATCGCATTCTGGAATGCCCCCAGGATCGCACTTTCGATGTTCAGCGCGATGTAGGTGACCCAGCTGATGATGCCGAGTACTGCATTGCCCAGCAGCTTGGGAATGCTTTCGAACACCGCCTTGAGCATGGTACTGATGACGATGCCGATATTCTGGGCTGTGGTGGTGATGATCAGCTTGAGCGAATCCCATTCGAAGGTACGCTTGAGCAATTCCCACACGGTCGAGAGCGTCAGCTTGAAGGCAGAGGGCAGGTTTTTCATTACCGCCCCTACGTAGTTGATGAGAGCAGTGAGGTTGGTCTTGATGCCGCTGAAGGCTACATCGAGATTGCCCAACCATGGACCGAAGTTGTAATCGATGATGCCGCCCACCTGCTGGCGGATGTCTCCCCAGGTGTTCTTCATGTTCGTCAGGTGCTGGGCACTGTCCCCATCGGCCATCATCGCCGAGTACTCTCCGAGCTTGTCGATCACCTTGTCGACCGCCGCTCCGTGTGCGAGCTCATCCTTGGTGAGGTCATCCAGCTCGATGCCAAGTTTCCTCAGCTCTCCGGTAGCTCCGGTGTACGAATCCAGCAGGTTCATCATCGAGCCGTTGAGGTCCTTGCCGGTCACGTTGGACAGGTACACTGCCGCCTCGGAGATGCTTTCGATTTCGTCGGCACTCTTGCCCAGCGCGGCCAACTGGGCGACCATGGATTCGATATCGCCCTTGCCCGAGAGCGTCTTGCTGCTCAGCCGTTCGACCACGGCGGTAACCTTCTCATACGAGGTGCTGTCGCCCAGTGCGAGGGCGAGTTGCTTGTAGGAGCGTTCGGCAGCGGAGAACTCGGAGAATGTTGCCGATACTGCATTGCCCAGAGCCTTCACTGAAGCGATGATCGCGGTGGCGGCGAAGGCGCCTTTAAGCACTCCACCCAGTTTGTTTGCAGCACCCTTGAGGCTTCCCAGGTCGGCTGCGGCTGATTTGACAGCCCCTCCGATATCGTTCTGGCCTTTGATGATGACTTTCGCTTGTGCTGCCATACTCGTGTTCCCCTTATGCAATGAAAAAGGCGCCCCATGGACGCCTTGTGATTAGTGTTTCTGTGTCATTTTCTTAGCCTGCTCATGCACATGCCGCCGATAGTTGAGCTGGATGAGCTTGAGGATCTGCATGCTCATGTACGGCTGGTCCATGAGGCTGCCGGCGAATGGCAAATGCCTGAAGTCCCCGCTTTCAGAGTCGCAGCATGGCAGATAGATATCGGTTATGTAGAAGAGCCAGTGGCCGTACTCGCTGTAGAGCTCGGCGCTACGTCGTCCGTTGAAGACCTCGCAGCAGAGGGATGCGATCTGCCTCCGCTCGCGTCCGCACGGGAAAAAAAAGCGGCATGGGTGTATTCGTTGACGACCTTCACTGTCAGATCCAGCGACTCGAACACCAGTGAGGCAACTTCGCGGTTGTCCATCCTCTTTTTGGCATCCGCATCCTCGTAGAAATTGTGATCAACCAGGATCGAGGGAAGCAGGTCGCGAAGCAGGGTGAGCGTCTGATTCTCCCCCTGCTCGGAGGCCTCCTTCAGCTTGAGCATCTCCAAGGTGGGCAGCTCCTTGAGCACGATGTATGCCTCGTCGTCGGCCTTGAGGCCCACCAGTGTTCCCACTTCGATGCGTATCTTCTGTATGCACGCGTCATAATGTTTTGTCTTGATGAACATGGTTCTTATCCTCCGTAGGGTGTCGAAATCTTGTCGGTGATCACGATGGTGATGGGCTCCTCGGTGCCCACACTGAGTGCCTCGCCTGCAACGGTAGAGCTGAGTATGCCCGTTCCCCCAATGTTCGCATCCACCTCGCTGATCGCCACATGCGAGAGGGTGATGGTGATGCTGTGTCCCGCCGAAGGGGAAGAGAAGGTCAGCTCCACTGAAGCGTTTTCCTCGCTGGTCAGATACTCACCTCTGAGCGTTTCAACCTCGGCGCTGTAGGGGATCTCGAAGTTGATGGTGACGCTGCGTTTGCCATGCTGCGGTTGTCCTGCATACAGGCCTGAGGCATAGGTGCGTGGGGAGCTTTCGAGCGCGTTGTCGATCTTCAGTGATGCGCTGGTGATGTCGTACGCTGTGCCGTTGACCGTGAAGGTCGCATTGGTGCACCGGTATGAGGGCAGGGAGAAGGCCTTCAGCGCCGCATCGAGGGCCCCCGTCCCTTCGGTGGTTCCCTTGAGGTCGATGCCGCCCTTCACGTAGTCGCCTGCCGCACAGTCAAGGCTCAGGGCGCCTACGGTGCAGCCTGCATACTGCTTGACCGCGGCCTTTCGGTCCACAAGGACCGTGATGCTGGGAAGGGCCTCGTTCACATCGCACAGGCCCATGGTGTGGGTGTACATTTCCGAGCTCTCCACCTGGGTGCAGGTGTCCGCACCTCCTAGTGCTGCATGGAGGATCAGGCCGGCCGACTCGGGTCGGAGGATGAAGCTCACCGAGCCTTCCACCGTCACCGCGAGCAGGTCCCTGCTCGATGCGGTCTTGCTTCCCAGAAGCGAGCCCTCGTCGCCTTTCTCCACCGCAACCTTGATGCTCTCGCTGGTCAGGTCGACCAGGGTGGTGGGACCGGCTGCTTGGCCGAAGCAGGCCTCCTTGCCGATCTGGATCCGCGACCCGGTTCCTGTAAAAAATGCCATATCATGTACCTCTCTTGTTGGTTCAGAATTCCTTGGACCACTGAAGGTCCACGCTCGCCTCGATGGCCGTGACCGTCGCGCTTGCGGTTACGGCGGGGTAGTAGTCCATGTCCGTGATGCGCGCATCCTCGATGAAGCCGCCCAGGGTGGGGTCGCCGCGCACCAAGAGGTACAGGGCGTTGTACAGCGCGAAGGTGCGCCGCACCAGGATGCTGTTTGCTGCACCCTTGCACAGCAGAAAGACGGTTGCGCGCATGGTGGCCAGATCGCTTCCCATGCCAAGCGGCTCGAGGTTCTCATAATCGGGCTGGATGTAAAGCATCGCAGGTCGCCGCATGCTGTCCACATCGGGAAAATCGATCTCAATGTTTTTCTCATCGAAGTGCTCGATGGAAATCCCCTCTTCGCTCTCCTGCTTTCCGATCAAATCGGTGGCAATCACCGCCTTGAGCCTTTCGAGTACCTGCATCTCGGTCTTCATCGTTTGTTCTCCTTCTCGATGCGCGCCACCTCCCGCTGCACCAGCTGATCCAGTTTTGTCTTGAAGGCAGTCGTGCTCAGGTACTTCTTCACCGGAGCGGCTACGAAGTCGCGCTCGGGAAGCTTGACCTCATGCACGCGCATCCATTTCCCGTCCTTCTGGAATGTGAGGTATCCCCCATCCTTGGTTGTGATCCTCGCTCCCTTGGCCAGTGCGTAGCCGTAGAATACCTTGGTCTCTTGTGACGAAGCCTTGGCCTCGACGATGACCGCCTTGCCGCTACGGATCACGCGGCGGCTGATGCTCTTGTACAGCGCCCCCGTACCTTTGGAGAGCCCGTGGGACTTGTAGGCCTTGCGCACCTGGGCTCTTGCGGCCGTGCCGATTCCGCCCAGGATGCGACGCATCGCCTTGTGCCGATTTACCCCGAGGGATTCGAGGTACCCTAATGCTTCAGCCAGGTCGGTCTCCACCGATCGTGCCTCGACCCTGGACGCGAAGTTCGACAGCTGGAACCCGCGCCTGGCGCTGTCGTT
>CALFMX010000293.1 GCA_937902565.1 uncultured Spirochaetales bacterium | reverse complement strand
CGATCGAGGCGAAGACCTTCTCCATCCCGGTGACACTGCCGATACCGCCGATGACGACGATGAGGAGGATGTCGTAGGTCAGCGTGATGGAGAAGGTCTTCGCCTCGATCGAACGCATGTACATCGCCAGCATCCCGCCGGCGATGGCGCTGAAGAACGAGCTGATCACAAAGCTCATCTCCTTGTGCTTGTAGAGGCTTATCCCCATCGCCTCGGCTGCGATCTCATCCTCCCGGATCGCCTTGAAGGCACGACCGTAGGAGCTGTTGATGAGGAGCACGATGAAGGCGACACAGACCCCGGTGATGATGAAGGGGGTGACGAGCGAGGGGATGAGGCCCCAGAGCATCGGTGGGAAGTTGGGGATCTTATTGAGGCCGTAGGAGCCATTGGTGATCTGGTCGAACTGCGGGGAGGAGAAGATCGCCCGCACGATCTCGGAGAGGCCGAGGGTGGCAATGGCCAGGTAGTCGCTCTTCAGACGCAGCACCGCAAAGCCCACCAAAAGGGCGATGAGGGCGGCAAGGATGCCGCCGATGAGCAGGGCGATGAAGGGGTAGAGGCTCTGCACGACGGAGGGGCTCTCGCCCATCAGGACTCTCAGCCTCATGATAGAGGGGTGGATGCCGTTCATGTAGTAGACACCATCGAGGCTCTTGACCGGGATGATGAGGATGGCGGTGGTGTACGCCCCGATGGACATGAAGCCGGCCTGGCCGAGGCTGAAGAGACCGGTGAAGCCGTTGAGGAGGTTCATCGAGACTGCCACGAGGGCGAGGATGGCCCCCTTCTGCAGAACCGAGATGACCATCCCCTGCGTAAGGCGGTTGGCATCGAGCCAGTAGAGGAAGGCGAGGAACAGGAGGGCGGCTACCAGGGAGTAGATGGTGGTTTTATTGATCTTCTTCTTCATCATACTTTCTCCACGCTCCTTTCTCCAAAGAGGCCGGTAGGCCTGACCAGGAGCATGATGATCAACAGCAGGAAGGTGAAGGCATCGCTGAAGGTAGAGTAGCCCAGCGCTACCAACAGCGTCTCCACGATGCCGATGAAGAAGCCGCCGACCACGGCCCCGGGGATGTTCCCGATGCCGCCGAAGACGGCAGCGACAAAGCACTTGAGCCCCGGCAGCGTCCCGCTGAAGGGGGTGACCGACATGCGGTCGGTGAAGTAGAGGATCGAGCCGACGGCGGCTAGAAGCGAGCCGATGGCGAAGGTCACCGAGATGATGAGGTTGATGTTGATACCCATCAGCTTGGCGGTCTCGAAGTCCTTGGAGACCGCCCGCATCGCCATGCCGGTCTTGGTGCGGTTGATAAGGGTCATGAGGACCATCACGAGGATGATGGTCAGCACCGGCGTCAGGATCGTGACAAAGGAGGCGGAGAGCTCACCGACGCGGAAGATCCGCTTGAGAAACGGGATCTCCGGGTAGCCGCGGGGGATTGCGGTAAAGAGATAGGTAGAGAGGTTCTGCAGGAGGTAGGAGACTCCGATTGCGCTGATCATGATGGACATACGAGGCGCTTCGCGTAGCGGCTTGTACGCTACGCGCTCGATAGCGATGCCCATCACGGGGGTGACCACCAGCGTGATGAGGATCGCAACCGGCCAGGGGAAGCTGGCAAGCGAGAAGATCATGAAGTAGCCGGCCATCATGAAGATATCACCATGGGCGAAGTTGATGAGCCTGAGAATGCCATAGACCAGCGTATAGCCGATGGCAATCAAGGCGTAGGCTCCTCCCAAAGATATTCCTGTCAGGCAGTGCTGCAGGATCGTAGTCATGCTCATCGGTGGTGCTCCCTACAAAACAAAAAAGTCAAACAGCAAAAAAGCAAAATCAAACACACAACAAAACATAAAAAAAGAGGGTCCAAGGCCGGGGCACTGCCCCGACCTTGCCCACTATACCTTAAATAACACTGACTGTCTTGAGGAACTTGAACTGGCCGTTCTCCACAACCTTGATAAAGGCCATGTCCTTGTCGGCGTCCCCGTTCTCATCAAAGATGATGCGTCCGGTCACCCCTTCGATGTCAACCTTCTCAAGGGCGTCGCGGATAGCACTTCCCTTGGTGGAGTTGGCGATCTCGATGGCGCGCAGCGCAGTGAGGTACGCATCGTAGCCGAGAGCGGAGACGGCCGGGATGATATCGGGCTGCTTGTTCTCGACCAGGAAGGTCTTGAAGCCCGAGATGAAGGTGCCCGCCTCGGCGGTAGCCGGGTCGGCGTCATCGAAGAAGGTCGAGAGGACGACGCCTTCGGCGCTCACCCCGGCGTTCTCGATGATCGAGGAGTTCTCCCAGGTGTCCCCTGCCATGATCTTCGCTGTGATGCCGAGCTCACGCGCCTGCTTGATGATGAGCGGCGCGGTGGCGATCGAAGACGGGGCGAAGATCACATCAGGGTTGGCTGCCTTGATGTTGGTGAGAATCGACTTGAAGTCGGTGGCGTTGGTCTGGAACTGCTGCTCACTGACCACACTGCCGCCGAGGCTTCTGAAGGCGCGGGCAAAGAAGTTACCCAAACCGGAGGAGTAGTCATCACCGAGCTGGGTGATGACGGCTGCCTTCTTGGCTCCCTCCTGGATGGCGTAGTTGGCCATGACGGTGCCCTGGAAGGGGTCGAGGAAGCAGACCCTGAAGTAGTAGTCATTGCCTGCAGTGACCTGGGGGTTGGTGCACGACGCCCCGATGGCGGGCACCTTGTTGTCATTGAAGATGTCACCGGCTGCGATGCTGACGCCACTTCCATAGGAGCCGATGATAACCGATGCGCCGCTGGAGATCAGGGACTGGGCAGCGGTGACGGCTTCGGTCTTGTCACTCTTGTTGTCAGCCTCTACGAGCCTGACGGTGTAGGTCTCACCATCGATGACAACGGTGGGGTATACCTTGTTGGCGTAGCGGATGACCGAGAACGTGGCAAACGCATACAGCACCACAAATAGCACCAGGCTGTAAAAGCCCAGCCGGTTGCGCCGAAAACGCGCCCAGGCACGCGCGCCAGGGGAACGTGCAGCTTCCGCCGTCATGCCATCACTCCTTGTTGTGTCAGGCAGCTTCTCCGGTAAGGGGCTGGAATACTCCGACAACAATTTCTTTGGCCCCACCCTTCTTCTCTGCCCCTCCGGCAGCGAAGAGAAGGGAGGAGATTAGTACGAGAACCGACAGTAACAGAATGCGCTTCTTCATAGAATCCTCCAACGAAGTGATAGATATGACATTATCACCGTCAAATGCATCCTATACAAGCAAAATATGAAAATTTATGCATCCAGCATTCACCAAAGACCCATTATTCTCCATATTCCTCTCTTTCTTCTGTATATTCATCCAACAACATCTGACCTACTTCTAGCATAAGTGAGTAAAACGCAAGTTTGTACAACTGGTGTACTTTTGCAAAAATAAGGGTATTTTACTAACAAATCATCAATTCAATGCCTATTGTCATAGGAAGAAAAAGAATTATATATAACTAATTTATTATATATTATATATTTATTATCTTCCTAAAAAATTATTTAAACTTTCTATTTTATTTACATTTAGGTATTGACATAAGTCTCTATTCTCCGTATGATACAGGCAGACTCAGGGAATGAGCGTTATAAGACTTGCACAGGAGCAATAAGAGGCGCTCCTAAAGGAAGAAGAAAATGAAAAAGACAATCGCTATCTTATTGATCCTGGTAATTGGAATGGTTGGGGTGTTTGCTGATGGTGGAACTCCCGCTGCAACCACTACTGATAAAACCCTGAAGCTAAAAACAGAGGTAGCTCAAGTTTTTGAAGCAAAGTTACTGGATGCCGCTCTTACAACTAAGGATTTTGCAAGCTTTGGTGATGCTGAAAATGCACTTACTTCTAAAAACATTGAGGATGGTACCAACAGTGAGATTGGTTATTTGTATATAGCAACAAACCATAAGCCAGGGTATACTCTGTCAATTTCTGGTGCAGCTCTTTCAAGCACTACTCTTGGAGCCGGTAGCACTACAATTTTGTACACCATTAATGCTGGAGCTGCAATTCTAGATTTGGTTGGCACTGGGGAAAACAACACAAGCGCAGACACAGGAACAGCATCTGCTCTTACACAGATGACTGTAACGGAATACCCTATTTCTGTAACAATTGATAGTGCGTCATTCTTACTAGCTCAGGCAGCTACTGACTACGAAGCTGACGTCAAGTTCACTTTTACTGCCAAGTAAATTTTAAATGGTTTTGTTTCAAGGCCTCTTCGGAGGCCTTTCTTTTATACACACATCCTTCTTCCTACACTTAACCGACAGTAAAGCAACGTGAATTTTCTTCAGTATTTCTTACAGCCAATCCACCTATAGTCCCCGGGCAAATCTTCTAACTGCGTTTTCAGTGTTAGAACACCGTGCTACATTCAGACAGACAGAATGCAGTGACATCCAGGATATTCCGATACCATCAAAGAAGCTTAAGGGGAGAGTATTAGCGCTTGTCGTCTTGCCCGGCAAGGTGTTCCTCCCATTTTTTGACGCTCTCATGGTCTCGGAAACCAATCGATCTCATCGGTGACGATGGAGAGGTCCTCCTCCTTCACGTTCCAGGGCATCAGCGGCTCGAGTTCCTCGGCCGGTATCTCCCAGTTGTGGGAGGCAGCCCCCTTCATGAATACGTAGGCGAGGTAGTTTCGGGCATTCAGGCCATACAGCTTGGCGGTCTCTATGAGGCTGTACATCAAGGCGCTGGACCTCGCACCATCGAAACTACCGTTGGTAATCCAATTCTTGGATCCCAATTTTACTACCTTGCACAAACGTTCACACGCTTGTTGTAGGTCCGCTTGACCACCGGATCGATGCCCAACAAAGATAATCTCTCTCTTCCAGGGGGCCTCCATGGTAGAGAGCTTAGCTGGTGAGGAACGATTACATCAGTGCAGTGTTCTCAAGACTGACACAACTCTTCTCGAAACTGGTAAGCAACCACTCCATACCGTATCAAATGAAAGCGAATGAGCTCTGCCTGAGAGAGTCTGCGTTCCCTGTCATTGACTCAGAGGCGGATTGCATGACCATCTCCTATCCCGTCGTCAGGGTACACAGCGCCATCTCTGAAAATTGCCCGAGCTTCAGTGAATAGACTATTTTATTTCGTATGGGCGTTTAAACCAACTTATTTTTTTCTCATCTCCATTTGCATATTGTGCAATAATTATTTTTTTGGCATCAAAAACATTGTTTGCAAATACTTCAACGTTCGTTGCGGAAGACATCACTCCTCTAACCGTTATTCTTGCACCAAACCTTTTTGCCATATACATCTCCTTTTGATTATTTATCAATGCTAATTGTACAATTGTCTAGACCTGTTTTGCAATAATAATTTTTTTTCTGTAGTAGTGCCCAATAAGGAATGGCCAACACGCTACGCTCGATCAAGAAATAGCAACTCAGAGAGCAATGTAACAGCACTTCTCCTAACTCGAAGAAAAGACTCCTTGAAATTCACCACCAAAGAGCATGACAACACTGCTGCTCAATGGAAACGTCGCTCATGCAGAGCTATCCCGCTCTTTAATGAATCGTAGACGCCACCCTTATGAGGGACCAATATCAGTAAATCTGGTTTTGAGCAAGAAAGCATCCTCTTGGTCAGTTATTCCGTGAATTCCAGAAGGCTCTTTTCGTAACAAATGGGGAAACCGACACTAAAGCGAGCGTTGACATCCAAACGTCTGTATCACTTCAGGAATTCCTTCTATATTGGGATCTTTTGCACAAACACATAGTGTATCTGTTCGGAAATCAATGCTTTGAGCGTTTTTTCTTCATTCTGGATGTCGAGAATAGTCTGGCTTTTTCTAGTCTTCACTGTGTAGTAATAGCACCACTACAGAACTATGGAATTCAATACTCTCAACGAAAAGAGCCTTCCAGAATTGGCCCGCCAAAGAATAGAGATGCCTCCCCAACACCATGCATGTTGACCGGGCGTCTGTCTTCTTCCTGACCCTGGTAACCCAACACGAATTTAAAAACAAACCCCATAAGGACACCAATGATTTGGCTTTGTTGGTCACCAACAGTAAAAGACTCAGAATCTTGAACATCTCGATCAAAGAACGTCATGAGGCTTTTGACAGGAGGCACACCGAGATCATTGGCAAAGGCAATACAACCTGAATTTCGCGAATTTTGTACATAGACCGTTCGATAGGATCAAGTCCGAATCCTAATACCTTGCAACAAAAAGAAAAGAATGTGCCCAAGGGGGCTTGAATACTTGCATTCGTATATGTATAATATTGTACATATATGGAAGAAAAGAACAGCATAATCAGGCACTTTAACAAGAATAACGGGGTCACCTACCTCTATTGGGGCCGTTCGGTCTACGTCCCGGGCCAAAACCACCCCGATGTGGTGAAAAGATGCATCGGGAAGCTCGATGCCGGCGGCGAGTTCGAGCCAAACAAAACGTTCCTGTCGTTCACATCCGAGGAGCAGCTCGCCACCGGCCTGGTGGAGGAGCCGTACTATCCCCCCTACACAAGGGGGGATACGGATGTCCATGAATCGAAGATGTACGGCTTTGTCGCCCTGCTGGAGGGGGCTGCCAGGCAGAGCGGGCTGTGGCAATCGCTCAGGCGCGTCTTCCCCAACGACTGGAGGATGATGCTCTTCATCGCAGAGGCGATGATGAGCTATCCATCCCGCTCCCTCTACCGACCCAAGCACTTCCATGATGTGTGCTGGCACACCTACATCGACATGCCCACCGAGCATGCGATCACATCCGCCCTCGAGGCGATAGATCCCCCTTCCATCCAAAGGTTCTTCACCGACTTCGAGGCCCGCAGGGCCAAAGGCGGCCTTGATGCCATCGAGGAGATGCTCGTCCTCGCCCTGGACACCACCAGCATCAGCACCTACTCGGCGATGCTGGAGGCGGCCAAGTGGGGGCGCAACAAGGAAGGGGATGCCCTGAGGCAGATCAACCTGTTGATGATCTGCTCCATAGTGAGCGGCATCCCCCTCTACTACCGCCCCCTTGCAGGCAACACGGCCGAGACGACGAGCCTGGAGGATACGCTCAGTGAGCTGAAGTCGGCCCAATTCAGGAAGGGGGCGATGATCGTCACCGACCGGGGCATGTACAGCATGGAGAACGTGAAGCTGCTGCTCAGAAGCGGCTTCCGTTTCCTCATCGGCCTGCCCTCCACCACATCCCTATATAGCGATGCCATAGCGGAGGCGGAGCCCTCAATCCTCGATACGGCCAATCTTTGCAGGCGATGGGAAGTGTATGGGTGGACAAAGGCCATCGAGGTGGAGGCCCCCAGAAGGGGGAGGGGCGCCAATGTCCATCCGGTATGCATCTACCTCTTCCTCAATCCCGACAAGAGGAGGGACGAGCAGATTTCCTGGTCGAAGAGGTTTGCCGAGGACAGGGAGAGCCTTGAGAAGGACCCCTCCCTGTGGAAGAAGAACAACCGCTATGGCACCTACTTCACCCTCACAAGAGATACAAGAGGCAAGGTGGTTTCCGTAGAACACAATACACAGGCCCAGAGGGCCAGGCTCACCGAGTGCGGGTACTTCGCCTTCATCGGCAGCCCCGGCCTCAAGGCCGACGACGTGCTGCGTTTCACCGGGAACCGGGATTACATTGAAAAAGATTATGAGGCCTACAAATCACGGATGAAGAGGCCCCGTCACCACTTGGATGAGAACCTGGAGGCGAAGATCTTCCTGGTCTTCATCTCCACCATCCTGGAGATGTGGATCAAGAGGAAGATGGATGAGTACCTGCTGTGGGATGAGTACGACTTCAAGAGCCTGAGGGACGAGGTCTTCAGTGCCAAGTGGCACAAACCAGCCGGCAAGAGCTTCGACAAGGGCAAGTTAGGGGAGCTGCCCACCAAGACCCAGAAGCTCTTCCATATCTTTGGAACCGTAAAGGACTCAATCCTACGGGATGACATCCCAAAGGAAGTGGAGCGGGACCTGCAGCGAAGGAGGAAGAAGCACGGCTTGCCCCCTCTCTGATGATCATGGAATCATCTATGTACAAAATTCCACGAAATTCAGGTTCCAAAGCCTTCAACCCCTATTACCGCCTGGATTTGCTCGGTAGTCTCAAAAAAGCTATCGTCAGTTACATCAACTTCTTTGCTGTGATCGTTGTCATTCATTAGCCTGCTCCCAGCGTTGTGCTCGTTGTCATTGATTGTACGAAGCCCCTGCAGAGTGTGTTCCCAATCAATACCACCTATCCTTACTATAGCTGACATCAGGAAGCAAATCACGTAAAAGCTCATTCCATTCTGTATCGGATATGGTGGGGTGCTTTTTGGTTTTCACCATGTATCAGAGTCCCTCCTTTGCATCATGCCCTGAAGCAAGCCACCCTCCCCCTCTCCTTAAGAGGTAAAGCACCACACCAAGCGTGTGCTTGAGTAGGAGAAGACCATGCAGTGTTTTGAGATCTTGGAGTTTTAGCCTCAGATGTATGTTTTAAAAAATCTCCTTACCTATCAGCCATGCTCCTCCTCCATCACCAAGCACACAATAATCCTTTACGGTGAGAGTTCCACAAAAGGAATATTGTCAAGTAAATTTTATTTTTACTTGACATATCCATCTTCTCTGGGTACCGTTGACCCAGAGAGAAGAATAGCTATGCCTGCCAACACACAAACAGCAAAAGAACTTGTCCTCGGACAACCGGTACACGCCATCATCGAAGCGAGTGTACTGTATACCCAGTCAGATCTTGCAGCATCTGAGATCAGCTACTATAAGACGCTCGATCGTCTAGAGAAGAGCGGCGATGTCATCCGTCTTTCCAAAGGCCTCTATTATCGTCCCAAGAAAACTCGTTATGGTACTGTACCCATCGGAGAGGAGCAGATCATCAATCATTTCATATCAAACAATCGGGGCATAATGGTTGGATATCGCATGTATATGAAGAATGGCTTGACCACACAGATCTCCAAGAGAGTCGAACTACTGTCGTCAGTAGTTCGACAACAGAGAAGGAATATCGGCCATATCACCATCTCAAAGATCTCGATGGAACTCACCCCTTCAGTCATCAGCACCATCGAGACCTTTGAGATTCTACAAAACTACCATACCATCGAGGATTTGAACATTCCAGCTCTTGCTGAGTATTTATATAGCTTCTCCAAGATATACACAGATGAGACAGCCGCTTACATCCTGGCACATCGAACGTACAAGAAGTCAACCATCGCCTTTCTTTCTCACTGTCTCACTCATTTGGGCGTTTCTAATGACCTTGGGAAATACCTCTCTCCACTGTCCAACTATAGAATCCCACCAATGGAGGCCATCTTTGCGCTTACATGAACATTCAGTTGATTTCGCTGACTTATCCGTCCTTGCTGCTACATGGATGGGGCTCCCCATAGCCGCTCTTACACGTGATTATTACATTGTGATGATGCTGCAGAGGCTTGAGCGTAGTGAATTTGCTGACTCGTGTATATTTAAGGGAGGTACATCATTATCAAAATGTTATCCTGGTTCAATAGAAAGGTTTTCCGAAGACATTGATCTAACATTTGTACCGTACGAGCAACTTACCCCAACTCAATATGAGAGGCAGCTAAGGAGAATAGAGACAATAATCTCTGACGGCTTTCGTCTGGAAAAAATTATTCCTCCTGTGCTTCTGGGTCTGGACGAGTTTCGGAGCGCTTCCATCACCTATTCCC
>CALFMX010000292.1 GCA_937902565.1 uncultured Spirochaetales bacterium | reverse complement strand
TCGTATGAATACATTCCCTTCTCCTTGTTGAGTCCAGGAAAATGTCTTCACCCCCATGTGATCAACTACGAGAACAAATCGGGCGCCAAGGCACATGATGTACAGCTGAGCATCGGCGTTACGTACAGCATCTGAGGAACGAGAGTATGCGTCGTTTCCTTTCCCTGTTCCTGATCTTGGTCATCGTGATGGGTGCACTTCCTGCTGCAACCGGGCAGCAGGAGGTGATCCCGCTTTCCAGCTCGATCTATAGCGAAATGGACCTGCTCTTCCTCATCACGGGCTCCGGTACCCCGTCGGGGTCACGGCCCTGGACGAAGGCCGAGGCATCCCAGATGTTCTCCCGCATTGATCGCGATGGGTTGAAAGAGACGGGGAGGGAGCTCTACGATTCGATCGCCACCACATTGGAGACCGGGCTACGGTGGAACCTGAGCGATGGCTTCTCCCTCTCCGCCTACCTCGATCTCTCGCTTGAGCTATATGGACACTCCAACACCGACTTCTCCTCCCAAGGGGCATGGGAGTACTCCTTCGTCGACCGTAGACCGTTGGCCAGAGCCCGGTTGGATATGGCGCTCTCCGACTACTTCTACACCTACGCCGACCTGCAGTACGGGTATGGACCGTACACGTATGACGATACGTTGCCTCGGCTCCAGGAGAGTGGGCACACTCTTGTTGGCGCTCTCGTCCCCGATTCCAGTCTGAACAACCTGAGGTATTTTGATAGTAATACCCCACTGGTCCAGTACACGAAGAAGTGGGCGACCAACGTGTTGCCGGCAAGCAAGCACTTCGACTTTCAGTGGCCGAAGCGGGCGGTGTTCTCGGTGGGGACCGACACGCTGAATTTCTCACTCAGCCGCGATAAGATTTCGTGGGGAAACTCGAAGATCGGTAATTTTGTCGTCGATGATCATGTCGACTACCATGAATATGCGCGATTTACTACCTTTTCACGGTATTTCAAGTACGAAGCGCTCACGATCTTCTTTGATACCCATTATGCAGCCTATGATCACTTCCAAGTGCTCTTGGCCCACCGGCTGGAGTTCAGGCCGTGGGATGTGCTCACTGTAGCGGTAAGCGAGAACGTGATGTACAAGGATAAGGTTTTCCAACTCCAATACCTCAATCCTGCATTCATACTCCACAACCTGAATAATCATTCCACATTGAACGCCATCGCACATGCTGAAATCGATTGGGTCCCGGCCCCGTCGTTGCGCCTCTACGGACAGGTTGCATTAGACCAGGCGACCGCCCCAAATGAAGGGGATAATGAAGAAGTGGCGGCATGGGCGCTCTTGGCTGGCCTTGAATGGGGCAAGGAGCTCAAAAAAGGAATTCTTACTACCCTCCTTGAGGGGAGTATGGCGACTCCCCATATGTATCGACGAGAGGCAGTTGACTTCCTGATGGCCCAACGCTATGCAGGATTGCCGGATGGACACTGGGATACCCAGAAGTTCGACTATATTGGCTCTCCCTATGGGGGAGATGCCCTCGTCTTCCTCTCTGAAACGAGGTACATACTCCCTGACTCGCTCACCCTTGCCCTTACCATGAAGAGCTCCTTTCACGGGGAGGTGTCGATGTATACCCCCATGGATGACAAGAACAGTCCATATGGCTCGAAGCTCTTCTCAAAGGACAAGATCGCCATGCGCTTTTCGGCATCTCTGAGTGGATCGTATGTGATTGAGCACACTCCTAGGTTCTTGCATTCGATCGAGCTGTTCTCCTCCCTCTCGCTTCTGATGCGCGGGCAATACTCGCAAAGCGCCCGAGCGTTTGTGTATACCGGGTGGGATGGCCAGCTCGTGTTGGGTGCAACGATCACCGTGTAGCCCTTGATCATCCCCCTGTTCGTAGGTAGCCAGATCCTATAGTCTTCATCACAAGGGAATCGGAGTTCCTCACGCGTCTGAAGGGAGCATGAAGCGTTCAATGCACCTCTATCGACGCGGCCTTTCCCGCATGCCCGCAATGACAATCGTATACGCAATTTCTTGGAGGAGGGCATGAAGGCAAGCGCGTTGTCTTGTCTTTTTGCTGACGAAGAGAGAGAGGAGCCGGTGATTGGGATGCAATACACACAGTATCAACGCATAATCGCAAATTCTGACCATACACAAATGTCCGAGCTGTGGTACAATACTCTCTACACTACCACTAGGAGGGTATTTTATGAAGAAACTTACTATCGTGGTTCTTGTTCTGCTCCTTGGTGCATTTGTCTTTGCCCAAGGGACAAAAGATGCAAAACCTGCCGATGGCAGGCCGACGATCCGCCTGCTCACCGATGCCACGGGCATCGATGACAAGTCCTTCAACGCAGCCGCATGGAGAGGCATTGTCGAGTTCTACGGCGATACGGTTGAGAATCCAGCCAATCGCGGCAACCTCTATGACGTTGTCACCGCACAGACCCAGGATATGTATATCCCCAACCTGCGCCAGGCAGCCGATGAGGGCTACGATTTGATCATGGTCACCGGGTTCACTTGGGCGGATGCACTGGGCGAAGTCGCCCCGCAGTATCCCAACCAGAAGTTCACCATCGTCGACGTTGACTGGGTTGGCCAGCCGAACGTGATGGAGTTCATCTACAGCGAGGAGCAGGGCTCCTTCCTCGTCGGCCTCGCCGCAGCACTGCAGGCGAAGGAGGACGGGATCGCCAACCCGCGCTTCGGCTTCATCGGCGGCGTGCCGGGCAGCACCATCACGAAGTTCGAGATCGGCTATATCCAGGGCATCCGTTCGGTCTTCCCGAACGCTGTGATCTACGACTACTACGCAAACGACTGGGGCAAGCCCGAGTTGGCCAAGGCCCAGGCGAAGAACTGGTACGACATGGGTGTCTACTGCATCTTCAGTGCAGCCGGCGGCACCGGAAACGGAACCATCGCACAGGCCAAGGAGTACCGCGCACAGGGCAAGAACGTCTGGGCGATCGGCGTCGACAGTGACCAGTACACCGATGGCATCTACACCGGCACCAAGAGTGCGGTGTTGACCTCGATGCTCAAGCGTGTGGAGAACTCCTCACTGATGGTCCTGAACGCAGTGGCCGACGGTACCTTCAAGGGTGGCGTGGTGCAGATGGGCATGGAAGATGAGGGTGTCGGCTACTCGGCGGCGAACCCCGAGCTCTCTGCGAGCGTCAGGGCGCAGGTCGATGCAGCCAAGACTGATGTCCTCAACGGCAAGATCAAGCTGTACAAGACCTACAAGGAAGCACTGGCAGCCGGTGCGGTTCCTGCAGGCCTTGCGGCGCTGGACGACTAATCACGATATGGCCGGCAGGAGACTGCCGGCTCTTTCCCTGTCCATCACCCCTGGTGGACAGCGGAAGAGCACGCAACAAGGAGCCATAGGTGAGTGAATATGCAATCGAAATGAGGGGAATCACCAAGACCTTCCCCGGTGTCGTTGCAAACGACAACGTGACCCTCCAGGTGCGACCGTGTGAGATTCATGCCCTGCTTGGTGAAAACGGTGCGGGAAAGTCGACGCTGATGTCGATTCTCTTCGGGTCGTACAGCGCCGACAACGGCCAGATCTTCCTCGATGGCAAGGAGGTCTCGATCAAGAACCCCAGCGTGGCCACCTCGTTGGGCATCGGCATGGTCCACCAGCACTTCAAGCTGGTCCAGAACTATACGGTCACCGAGAATATAGTCCTGGGCATGGAGCCGACCAAGAGGAAGCTGCTCGACCTGAAGAGTGCGCGGGCCAAGGTTGCCCGCCTCAGCGAGCAGTATGGGCTCTCCGTAGACCCCGATGCGCTGGTCGAGGATATTACCGTAGGCCAACAGCAGCGGGTCGAGATCCTCAAGACCCTCTTCCGCAACGCCAACACCATCATCTTCGATGAGCCGACGGCGGTACTGACCCCCCAGGAGGTTGATGAGCTCATCGAGATCCTGAGAAAGTTGCGCAGCGAGGGCAAGACCATCCTCCTCATCACCCACAAGCTGCGGGAGATCAAGGAGGTGGCCGACCGCTGTACAGTCCTCAGGCGCGGGCGGTATATCGGTACCGTTGATGTCGCCGATGTCACCGAGCAGGAGCTGGCCGAGATGATGGTCGGCCGGGCGGTGAAGTTCGAGATCGACAAGCCCGAGCAGGAGGCGGGAGCTGTGGTGCTCAGCCTCAGGAATCTCGAGGTGGCCGATAGTGCCGGCATCGTGAAGGTCAGGGACCTGAGCCTCGATGTCCATGAAGGGGAGATCGTCGGCATCGCCGGTGTCGACGGCAACGGACAGAGCGAGCTGCTCGAGGCCATCACGGGCCTGTTGCCGCTCTCCAAGGGATCGATCATCCTCGATGGCAAGGAGATCGATAGATGTACGATCCGGGAGCGGATCGAGGCGGGCCTCGGCTATGTGCCCGAGGATCGGCAGAAGTTCGGCCTGGTAGCCGACTTCACCATTGCCGAGAACTCTGCCCTGAAGAACTACTACCATCCGGTCTACAAGAAGAAGTTCGGACTCCTCGACTTCAATGCCATGGAGCGTGAGGCCAACTCCCTCATCGAGCAGTTCGATATCCGCAGCGCCGAGGGTGCTGCGACAATGGCGGGGAGCCTGTCGGGAGGCAACCAACAGAAGGTCATCGTAGCGCGCGAGATTTCGCTCTCGCCGAAGGTGCTTGTCGTTGCCCAGCCGACCCGGGGCCTCGATGTCGGTGCCATCGAGTACATCAGGCGGCGCATCATCGATGAGCGGGACAAGGGCGGGGCGATCCTGCTCGTCAGCTTCGAGCTCGATGAGATCATGAACCTCTGTGACCGGATCGCGACGATCAGCAAGGGGCAGATCGTGGCGGTCAACCGGCAGGATGAGGTGGATGAGTACCAGATCGGCTTGATGATGGCAGGATCGCAGGCGGAGGTTGCACTATGAAAGCGGAGCGGAAACGACTGAGCGAGAGCGATGGTGCCACATCGGTCCTTGTCGTCTTGATGGGATTCTTGGTTGGCACCATCCTTGTCGCCTTGGTGGGGAAGAACCCCTTGAACATGTACAAGGCGCTCTTCCAGGCCCTCAGCGGTTATAACATCGACAATGGGCGGATGAACGTACGCTACATCGCCGAGACGCTGAACTACTCGGTCCCCTTCATCCTCTGCGGCCTGTCGATGGGCTTTGCCAACCGCGTGGGTCTCTTCAACATCGGAGGGGAGGGCCAGTACATCATGGGCCTCACCCTCGCCCAGACTGTCGCCCTCCTCGGCCCACAGATCCCGGTGCTGCACTGGGTCCTGGCCATCCTGGCCGCCATCATCATCGGTGCGCTCTGGGGTGGTGTGGTCGGTATCCTGAAGGCCAAGTACGAGGTCAGCGAGGTCGTCTCGACGATCATGCTCAACTATGTGGCCCTCTACCTCTCCCGGATCATCTGCCTCCAGCTGCCCGGTGCCACCACCTACAAGACAGCGAACTTTCCCAAGACCGCCCTCATAGAGAATACCTTCTTCCAGGCGATCACCCATAACTCGCTGCTCAACAACGGCATCTTCATGATGATCGTGGCTGTCATCATCTACTGGTTCATCATGGAGAAGACCAGCCTCGGCTACGGCATGCGCGCCACCGGCTTCAACAAGGATGCCGCGCGGGCAAGCGGCATCCCGGTGGTGAGGTCGATCTCGATCTCGATGGCCATCAGCGGCGCCTTCGCCGGCCTTGCCGGTGGCATCGTGGCCCTCGGCTCCTTCAAGTATGGCCGGGTCCTTGCCGGGATGGACAACTATGGCTTCGATGGCATCGCCGTCGCCCTGGTGGGCAACTGTACCGCCTTGGGCACCACCCTGGCGGGCCTGCTCTTCGGGCTTCTGAAGAACGCCCAGGCACTGATGCAGGGCAAGCAGATCCCCAAGGAGATCACCTTCATCATCCAGGGCCTGATCGTCATCTTCATCGCCCTGCGGTCGGCGCTGAAGCTCTACCAGGAGTACCTTGACAAACGACAGTTACAGAAGGAGGTGGGGGTCAAATGAGTATGATTCTAGGAATGCTTCCTTCCATCCTGATGATTGTCGCCCCGATCCTGATCACCGCCATCGGCGGGATGATCTGTGAGAAGGCCGGCGTGGTCAACATCGCCCTCGAGGGCCTGATGGCCATCGGGGCGTGTACCGCCGCCGCCGCCCACGTGTTGATGGAGGCCAGTGGCATGAACCACTCCCTCTCCCTCTTCTTGGCCCTTGCCATGGGCTTTGTCACCGGGGGACTCTTCTCCTTGGTGCACGCCGTGGCGGCCATCAACCTCAATGCCGACCAGACGATCAGCGGCACGGGTATCAACCTGCTCTCCAGCGGGGTGACGATCTTCGCCAGCCAGATCCTCTTCAACTCCGACCGCACCCGTGAGTTCCGCATGGGGATGCAGACCGATGCCCTGGGGATCTATCCCACCGCCTACATCGCACTGGTGGTGGTCCTCCTCAGCTGGTTTGTCCTCTACAAGCTGCCGGTGGGGATGCACCTGCGCGCCTGCGGCGAGCACCCGGGGGCTGCCGAGAGTGTGGGGATCAACGTCAAGAAGATGCGCTACTGGGCCGTCTTTACAAGCGGGGTGCTTGCAGGCCTTGCCGGTGGATGCGTGGTCCTCACCCAGACGATCCAGTACACCTCCAATACAATCAACGGCCGGGGGTTCATTGCCTTGGCGGCGGTGAGCTTCGGCCGCTGGACCCCCCTCGGTGTTACCGGGGCGGCGCTGCTCTTCGGCACCGCCCAGGCGTTCGCGATCATCGCCAACAATATCCCGGCTCTCAAGGTCCTGCCCACCGAGGTCTTCAACATCCTCCCCTATATGGTCACGCTTGCGGCCCTGGTCCTCTTCAGTGGCAAGAACTACGCCCCCAGTGCCGCCGGCAAGCCCTATGAGAAGGGGGCCAGCTGATGACACCCCACAACCGTGCAGAGAAGGGGCAGATCGCCCCGATCGTGCTCGCCCCCGGCGATCCGGCCCGTGCCACGCTCGTGGCCGAGCGGTACCTGGAGAGTGCTCATCTGGTCAGCGATGTTCGAGGAATGAATGCCTATACCGGCCTCTATAAAGGGACTCCCGTCTCGGTGATGGGTACGGGTATGGGAGGGCCGTCGGCCGGTATCTGCAGCTATGAGCTCTTTACCGCCTACGATGTTGCCACCATCATCCGTATCGGCACGTGCGGTGGGCTTGTGCCCTCCATCGAGGTCGGCGACCTCATCCTCGCCCTGACCGCCTCCACCGATTCTCTGTGGGCCCACCAATACAACCTCAAGGGTACCCTCAGCCCGGCGTGCAGTGCCGACCTGCTCTTTGAAGCTGCCCGGATTGCAGAGGAGCAGAAGGTCAGGACACACGCCGGCATGGTGTTCTCAAGCGACCTCTTCTCCTCCTACAACGCCCTGGGGGCGGATAGCTGGAGGGGGTGGGCCGCCCTTGGCGCCCTCGCCCAGGATATGGAGACCTACGCCCTCTACGCCACCGCCGCCTGGTGCTCCAAGCGGGCCCTCTCGATCCTGACGATGACCGACAGCTGCACCAGTGGCACGGGCTTTGCCCCGGAGATGCGGGTGCCCGGTCTCTACCCGATGATTGAACTCGCCCTTGAACTCGCCCATAGGAGCGCTTGATGGATTTCCTCTCTGCGATGGAGCACCGCTTTGCGTGCAAACGATATGATCTGGAGAAGCCGCTGAGTGAGAGCGAGATCACCTCGATCCTCGACTTCGGCCGGCTCACCCCCACCTCCTTCGGCCTTGAGCTCTGGTCCTTCCATGCGGTGGTGAGCCACAAGAAGAAGATGGAGCTCTACCACGCCTGCTTTGAGCAGGAGACGGTATCTACGAGCGGGATGAGTGTCGTTGTCCTGGTACGCACCGCTGGTTTTGCCGACCCTGATGGCCCGTGGGTGCGTGAGCGGGGAGCGCGCTTTCCCGGTAGCCTGGACTTCTTTGTGGAGGACTATCGCCCCTACCACACCTTCGTCACGGAGACGGGGCGTACGGATTGCTGGCTGCGCAGCCAGGGGTATCTGGCCATTGCCAACATGATGACGGGAGCGCGGACGCTCGGCATCCAGAGCTGCGCCATCGAGGGGTTCGATGAGGAGAAGGTGCTCGCCGTCCTCGGTGCGGACCCTGCAGCGTGGCAGGTCTCGCTACTGGCCACCTTCGGCCATCCAGGTGAAGAGGAGCGGGAGAAGATTCGCCTGGGGCTCGATGAGCTGGTCACCTACCACTAGGGCAGGGAAGAGAGCGCCCGCTCCACCAGACTCCAGAACCAGGGGATATCGATCGACTCGGCGATGAAGACCTTCTGCTCTGAATCGGTCTTGACGGTCCTCCCGTAGGAGGGGCCCTCCTCTGTGATCACATCAACCCCGGCGTAGGAGCCGGCCACCTTGGAGGGGTCGGCAAGGTATGCGACACAGAGTGGATCGTGCATCTGCGGCTCCCCCTGGCCCCGCTTGGTATAGTTTGCCGTATAGGTGTCCATACAAGCGACAAAGACCTCGTTCGACCTCCCGCCCCTCTGGCGGAATGACTCCAGGCGCTGGGGGCTGAGGGTCACCGTTCGGGTGCAATCGAGGCTGAAGAGGGCGATCTGGGCTCCGGAGGCGAAGACGATCTTCGCTGCCTCGGGGTCGGCATAGGTGTTGAACTCCGCCTCGTCGGTGACGTTTCCACGGGAGAAGGAACCTCCCATGATGACGAAGCGCTTGGCATACTCGGCTATTCTCGGCTCCCTGATGAAGGCAACGGCGAGGTCGGTGAGCGGGCCTACGCTGACGATGGTGATCTCATGTGGATTATCCATCACCAGGGCGATCATCGCATCGATGCCACTGGTGGGGGCAACGTGCTGGCGGACCCTCTCTTCGAAGAGGGGACCATCGAGGCCGCTCTCACCGTGGAAGTCCCCCGCCTCGACCGGTGTGCGCACCAGCGGCCCGCTGCTGCCGGCGTAGACGGGGCAGGTGAGGCCACTCGTCTCGGCGATGTTCAGTGTATTCTCAAGGGTCTTGTCGAGGCCCACGTTGCCGGCTGTGGCGATGATCGCCTCGATGGTGATCTCCTTCAGCCCGGCTGCCAGGAATAGGGCTACCGCGTCATCGAGACCGGTATCGACGTCGAGGATGATTCGTTCCATAGTGACTCCCCATCTGCGTTTGTTGGCTCTCATGGTACCAAGGATGGGGGCGGGATGCAATGAGGGAAGGAGGAGTACAAACGTTCCAATATGTGCTATCATCGACGCATGAGAATCATTCAAACAGCTGTAGGACCCAATGGGGTCCCCCTTACCGGATACCTCCAAGATGTCACCGGGGACGGTGGCATCCGCAATATCCGACCCTCGGTGGTCATCCTCCCGGGAGGGGGGTACCGCTTTCGCTCGGATCGTGAACGCGATCCGGTGGCCTTGCACTTCCTCGCCCAGAGCTACAATGTCTTCATCCTCGACTACTCGGTCGGCGAGGAGGCGGGAGCGCTCAATCCCCTGCTGGAGATGAGCGATGCCCTTATCAAGATTCGCTCCCACGCCCTCGCCTGGATGTGCGATCCCACCCGGGTGGCGGTCATCGGCTTCTCAGCCGGGGCGCACCTTGCCGCTTCGATCGCCATCCTCCACGACCATCCAAAGGTGACCGGTGTCCAGAAGATCGTCGATGAGAACAACCGACCCGATGCTGCAATCCTCTGTTACCCGGTGATCAACGACCACCAGGGCAGCATGGACCTGGTCAGTGGCAATGATGAGGAGCTACGCAACTTGATGATGCTCGACCGCCACGTCACCGAGAATGCGGTCCCGGCCTTCATCTGGCATACCATGACCGATGGCTCGGTGCCGGTCGAGAACTCAATGGATCTGATCAGGGCCTACCGCGCAGCAGGCGTTGCCTGTGAAGCCCACCTCTTTGAGAGCGGGGACCACGGACTCTCGATGTGCACCGAGGAGGTGGGAACCCCCCATCCGGGGGCACGGCAGTGGGTGGATCTGGCCACCAATTGGCTGAACACCCGCTTCCACCACACCCTATAAGAGGCTCTCGGCCATCCCCTCTCCTGCGCGGATACCGCTGGCCCACGCCCCGGTGATGCCCCGGCTGGTGCCAGCCCCGTCGCCGGCGAACCAGATATCCTCGGCGACACGGAAGTGCTCGTCGAGGTAGGCGGGCTTGTTGGCGTAGAGCTTGATCTCCGGGTAGTACATGATCGTCGACGGGTGGAGGACGCCCGGCACGATGGTGTCGAGGTTCTTCATCGCCTTCCAGATCGCCCGTAATATCTTGGCCGGGATGGCCAGTGAGATATCGCCCGGGCAACAGGAGCGCAGCGTCGGCTCAAAGTCGAAGAGATCATCGCTGAAGGAGGCCTCCTTGCTGCGCGTCCCGAGGCGGAAGTCCCCGACACGCTGCATCAGGGGCTTGCCCCCACCCATGAGGGCTGCCTGGAGCCCGAGGTTTTCGGCAAACGCCTGGCCACTGGCCAAGGGTGCGGTGAAACGCACCGTCTTGAGCATGGCGAAGTTGACCAGCCCGTTGTCGTGGCGGCTGTCGGGGGCGAAGGCGTGGCCGTTGACAGAGAACCACTGGTCCCCCCGGTTGGTGGCGTACCGTTCACGCACCACATGGGCGTTGCCGCTGTTGGTACAGAAGGTGCGGACCTTGTCGGGGAAGTAGAACTTCGGGTCGTAGTAGTCGGAGACGATGGGGTAGTGCTCGATACGGGTCTCCACCCTAATGCCGATGTCGACAATATTGTCGATGAAGGGGATGGAGAGGGAGTGCATGAGCTCCTGCAGAAAGTTGAAGCCCTTGCGCCCAGGGGCAACCAGGAGTCGTTTGTACCCGATCTCCCGCTCTTCGGTGATGATGAACCGGTTCTCTTGGTCGACGCGCTCCATCGCCTCTCCGAGGGCGAGGGAGACGCCCAGTGCTTCGAGGCGAGCCAGGAGCTCCTTGATGAGGGCCAGCCCCCCATCGGTGCCGAGGTGGGTCTGCTTGATCTCAAGCAGTGTACAGCCGAGGCGTTCAGCCCTCTTCTGGTAGACTGCGATATTGCTCTTGGGCATGATGGTGGGCTCAAGGAAATCGATGACCTGATCGAGGTAATGGTTCGCTGTCTCTTCACTCCAATACTCGGTGGGAAAGCCGATGGGGTAGGTGAAGTTCATCTTGCAGTCATTGCGCATGCCGCCGGTTGAGAACTTCTCCCGGTCGAGGATCAGGATGGAGAGGTTGGGGTTGGATTTTTTGAGGGTGAAGGCTGCCGCCATGCCGGCCGGTCCACTTCCTACAATGATGACGTCGTAGCTATCCACAGGTGCTCCTCCAAGAAAATCAGGAAAGGGGCTCCCTTTCCAACCAATTATCCCCATTGTCCCCCCTTTGGTAAAGCCCTGGCAGTGTGCGCCCTTGCGCTCGACCGCCTTTGGTGATAATACTCCAAGGTAGGAATAGTAGGAGGGGCGCCATGTTCATGAGTACCAAGGAAGCTGCTGAGAAGTGGTCTATCAGCGAACGGCGGGTCCGCGTCCTCTGCGCCGAGGGGCGTGTCGATGGGGTGGTGCAAAGCTCCTGGGCCTACCTGATCCCCCGAAATGCCCCCAAGCCCAGTGATGGGCGGACCCTGCGCCACCTGAAGCAGGAGCGCCTGCGCCTCGGCAGCCCCACCCTGGAGCGGCTTGAGCAGTTCAAGGCCCCGGATGGCCCATCGTTGGTGCACGCCTGCAGACAGGGTGTGGACGCCTTCATCGTGGCCAGTTTTGCCGTTGAATCGATGGCCCTCACCACCGAAGAGCTAGGGACGTTGACCTCAGGAGAGATTGTCCCCACCCTCGCCCTGTCTACCCACCTCCTGTCCCTCCATATGCGGTCGATCATCCTCTCGATGGCCCGCCAGTCGAAGATGGGGGAGCGCCCCCTTCGTATGAGTGAGCAGTACCTGGTCGAGCTCTACCAGCTCCTCTGCCACGGCCTTGAAGGGGACGGGGCAGAAGGCGTGTCCCTCCCTGGAATAGCATCCCGGGAGCTGGAGGTGCTCTTCATCCAGGACGAGCAGGAGTTCTCCTCCCACCATCCGCTGGTGCGAGCCCTCTTCTTCTACGCAGAGATCATGAGGATTGCCCCATTCCATGCCTACAATGGCCTCTTGGCAGCTCTGGTCTACGCCCGCATCATGACGGAGGCGGGCTGGGCGCCGGCCCTCGTCTCCTTCGATCGGATCGATGAGCTCAAGGCGGCGCTGGTGATGACCAAGCGGCGGGGCAACTATCTCTCCCTCACCGACCTCGTCGGCGAGGCATATGGGGAGCAAGCGATATGAGAACACTCTTCAAGGGCGCAACAATCGTCGACGGGACCGGTAGGGGCGCCTACCGAGGCGATCTTTTGGTAGAGGGCGGCACCATACAGGCGATCGGGCGTCTTGAGGGAGTGCAGGGCGAGCACACCTATGAGTGCCGTGGCCTGGTCCTCGCCCCGGGCTTCATCGACATGCACGCCCACAGCGAGGTCTTTGTCCTCAACGATCCCCCGATGGGGGCGAAGATCGGACAGGGCATCACCACCGAGTTTGGCGGCAACTGCGGTATCGGGGCATATCCGTCGATTGCTGACGACCCGCTGGCAACCGAGGTGCTCGGTTCATCACCGAGGCAATATTGGCCTACCTTCGGCGCATACACAGAGGCGTGGAAGAGAAGCGGCAGTGGGGTGAACATGGGCTTCTTCCAGGCCCACGGACCGCTGAGGAACAGGGCCTTGGGGGAGGGGGCCAGCCGCATGGCGACAGCAGATGAGGTCAAGCGGATGGAGGACCTCCTTGAAGAGAGCCTTGAGGGCGGGGTGTGGGGCCTCTCCACCGGCCTCTACTACGAGCCGTGCTACAGCGCATCCACAGAGGAGTTGGTCGCCCTCGCCCGCCTGGTCGCCCGTTACGACCGCCTCCTTGCCGTCCACCTCCGCTGTGAGGGGAATACGGTGGTGGAGAGCCTTGAGGAGATGATCCACATTGCCCGTGAGAGCGGGGTACGCCTCGAGGTCAGCCACCTCAAGGCGATCGGGAGGGAGAACCAGCACCTGGCCCCACGGCTGCTCACCCTGATCGACAGGGCCAACAGCGAGGGCCTCGAGGTCACCTTTGACCAGTACCCCTACCTCTGGGGCTCGACCTCCCTCTTCTCGCTCCTGCCACCGCAGTTTCTCGCCTACGAGCGCACGGAGTTGCAGCGACGTCTCAAGGATACAGTCCAACGCGCTGCGATGAGGGCCCTGATGGAGGAGGGGGAGGGGTGGGATAGCATCGCCCGCCTCGCCGGCTTTGATGGGATCACCATCCTCTCACTGCCCTCCCATCCCCACCTTGAGGGGAGGAGCATCGCCGAGATCTCGGCCGCTCAGGACAAGGACCCCTACGACGCACTCTTTGACATCCTCAGCACTGCCGAGGGGTCTGCGGTGATGGGCGATGTGACGCAGAGCGAGGAGAACCTTGCCAGGATCATGAGCCATCCGGGGATGTGCTTCGGCAGCGATGCCCTCTACGGCGGCAGCCGCCCCCATCCCCGCTCCTTCAACGCCGCACTCCACCTCATCGGCCGATACGTCAATGAGACCCATACCCTCACGCTCGAGGAGGCGATCACCCGCCTCTCGGGCCGAAGCGCCACGCGGCTGGGCCTGGCAGACCGGGGGTTTGTCAGAGAGGGGTACAAGGCGGATCTGGTTCTCTTCGATCCTGCACGCCTCAATGGGGACCTTGCGTTGACGAAAGGGAGCACAAGTCCCCTTGAGCTGGTGATGGTGAATGGTGAGGTTGCCCTTGAGGGCGGGAAACTGACAGGGATGACGAGCGGAGAGCTGCTCGTCCCCCTCACTGGTTGTAGCGGTTGAGGAATCGCTTGGTGCGCTCCATCGTCGGGGCGTTGAAGAGGCGGTCGGGCGGCCCCTCCTCGACGATGAGCCCCTCGTCCATGAAGATGACGCGGTCGCTGATGTCCCGGGCGAAGGCCATCTCGTGGGTGACGACGATCATCGTCATCTTCTCCTTGGCCAGGTCCTTGATGACCTTGAGGATCTCTACGGTGAGCTCGGGGTCAAGGGCGCTGGTCGGCTCGTCAAAGCAGAGGACCGTCGGGTTCAGGGCGAGGGCGCGGGCGATGGAGACGCGCTGCTGCTGACCGCCGGAGAGGTGGCAGGGGTAGGCGTTCTCCTTCTCCTCCAGACCCATCTT
>CALFMX010000291.1 GCA_937902565.1 uncultured Spirochaetales bacterium | reverse complement strand
CCGAGGAGGTGATCGACCTGCTCTCCCCCCGGTTCGGGTACACCACGATCTTCTGGCGCCTGTCGGCGCTGCAACTACGCCTCATCCTCATCGGTGAGGAGGGGCGCCTCGTCTTCAACCCCCTCATCGACGGGCAACTCTTGAGCCGTTGCTCCCTCTCCAGCCTCCTCGGGCCGCTTGAGGGCGCGGGGGGCGAGCAGAGCCACCTCTCCCGCGAGTTTGTGCGAGGCTACCTCTCGCTGCTGCTGAGCGAACAGCGCTTCGGCTACCGGGAGGCCCATCGTGCCATCTTCCCCTCCTTCGAGGAGGAGCACCTCAGGCGCCTGATCCCCCTCCTCGGCGACCTGTTGCAACGCCTGGGTGTCGTCAAGACGGGCAAGGTCCCGCATTTGGTCGAGGAGCGGGTCGACGCCCTGCTCTCGCTGAGTGAGGGCGACCTCTATGCACTGCTGCTCGCCGCCTCGATCAGCGGCCCGCCCATCGCATCGGCGGTCGCCTTCTCCTCCTCCCTCGTCTCCCTCCTTGAGGGCGCCGGCTCGATCGGGCAAGAGGGGCTGGACCTGCTGTTGCACATCCTCTTCAAGCGCCATGGCATCGCCTATGTGGACACCGTCTCAGAGACGCTGGTCACCCTGGGCCTGATCAGTGGGGGACCGGTCCACCACGTGGCCCGCTTCACCGAGCCGGTGGGCGAAGAGAGGCTCCTCGTCGACAGCGACTTCACCATCAACTACCTCGGTGAGAGGAAGGAGGGGGACATCCTCCACCGCTTCGCCACCCTCTCGACCTTTGACCTCCAGCGCCAATGGCGCGTGACCAAGGAGAGCGTGGTACGCGCCTTCGAGGCAGGCCTCCCCTTCAGCGAGATCGAGGCGTACCTCCTCTCCAATACCCAGGGCAGCAGTGCCTCCAGCCTCATCAAGCAGCTTTCCATGCTCAGCGAACGCTACGGCATGCTCACCATCTACGATGGACTGACCCTGGTCGTCGACCAGCGCGTCGCCCACCTGGTCGAGCACCTGCCCGCCCTCGAGGAGCACCGGATCAGGAAGCTCTCCCCCACGATCTTCCTCATGAGGCGGGAGAGCGAGGAGGTGTGGCGCAAGATCCTCACCGATGCCGGCCAACTGGTCGGCTCCACACACCGCCAGCCGGTCGTCTCGGCCAAGGAGGAGGCGATCAACCCCTACTTCTTCACCTACATCACCGAACTGGGGAACCAGAGTCGGGAGATCGCCCTCCCCCGAACGGGCACGGGGGCCACACCCCTGGTCGACGAGAAGCTGCTCTCCTCCATACGCACGGCATCCTCTCTCAACCCGGCCCAGCGCCAGGACCTGCTCAATCGCTTCGAAGAGCGCCTGATCCTCACCCCCTCGCAGATCACCGCCCAGGTCCTCGATGCGATCATCGAGGCGGGTGGCTTCGACTACCAGGGCAAACTCGCCCTCTGCCGCCAGGCGGTGGGGAAGAAGCACATCACCCTGCTGGTGCGCATCGAGGAGGAGGAACTCTTTGTATGGGCGCTCGAGATTTCGACCAGCAGCGAGGGCGAAGCGCTCCTCAAGGCCCTGGTCCTCTCCACCAAGAGCGAGCGGATCATCCCCATCCGCAAGATCTTCACGGTGAGGATGCTGCGCACCCAGCTCTTCTGATCGCTAGAGGGTGACGGTGATCCAGTGGGGGAAGTGGTAGCCGCTGAACGCCTCGAACTGCAACTTGCCCTGCTCCATCAACATCTGCGTCCCGTCGATGGTGGGACAACCGGCCGCCTTGGCACGGCTGAGGAAGGTGGTCTGCCTCGGCTCATAGATCAGCTCGTAGGCGATCTCCTTCCCGGTGAACCGATAGGAGGGGACCGGGTCCGCGTCGCTGTTCATGCCGACGGTGGTCGTCTGCACGACCAGGTCGACCGACCCGCTGTACCGGGGGGCGTTCTCCAGCGTGTCGTAGCTGCTCATCGTCTGTTCCGCAAGAATACGGGCCGCATCCTGGGAGCGGTTGACGATGGTGAACTTCACCCCATGGTTGTGCAGGGCCCAGGCGACCGCCCGCGCAGCCCCGCCGGCCCCGATGATGAGGGCACTCTTGATCGTCCCGTCACTGATGCGATCGGCGATGGGGGCCAAAAAGCCGTAATAGTCGGTGTTGATGCCCTTCCACATCCCCTTGATGCGCACCACGGTATTGCATGAGCCGATCTGCTTGACCTCCCGCGTGATCCTCCCGAGGTAGGGTTGGACACTGCGCTTATGGGGGACGGTGACCGAAAAGCCGCGGATCTGCAGCATCTCGGCAATCTTGAAGAAGGTCCTCACCCGGTCGACGAGGAAGGGGACGTAGACGGCATTGTACCGGATGGCGGCAAACCCGGGGTTGTGGATCTTCGGGCTTGCCGTATGGTAGACAGGATTGCCGATGATGGCGTAGATGTGGGTCTTCTCATCGATTTGGTCGGCACGGTAGAGCTCGCTCATCGTCCGGGCGGTGAGCTGGCCCGGTGCCGCCTCCCCGTCACTGCAGAAGCTCAGCATCGAGCCGGTGCGACGGTAGAGGATCCGGGACGGGATGCCCCACATCCCCATGCCCACGATGATCTTCTCCTCGATGGAGGAGAGCTCAGCCTCGATGCGAAAGAGGGTGATCAGATCCATCAGGTTCTGGGGTGTGACGGCTACCTTGGGGATGTCGCCCTTGGCGGCGAGGCGGCTGATCCTGCCATATATGTCGGCGGGCACCCCCTCAAAGTCGTGGTAGCTGCGGATGATCCTGATCCCCCGAGCCTTCAGGTCGGCCTCCAGGTCAATCCGTTTATCCCCGTCCGCGGCCTTGAACTTCAGGTCGCTCTTCTTGACATCCCCCTCGATATCCACGTATGCCCATTTGCCGCGCGATGCGTCAAAGAGGGTCTGCAGCCGATCCTTTTCCCCCACTGTCGCCTTGCCCCCATCGCTCTTTCGGCGATGGGTCAGGATGAGGGGGAGGTCCACGCTGTCGGGAAAGGTTGCGGCCTTCGCCTGCTCTGCCTCGCTGAGGCAGTCGAGGCGCAGTTCAGCCAGGGAAATCCAGGGGCGGTTGCGCTCTATCTGTAGCCGGTTCTCCTCAAGGGTCGAGCCGGTAAGGGTTAGGCAAAGCACTCTGGACCTCCTATCATTCGGGTGGATTGTCACCGAACACACGCTTGTGCTAGGATTATCATACTGTCTATCAACGGGGTTTACAACACCCGTTTCAAGAAAGGAAGGGTGTGTGGCTACGCTTTTTGTACAGGATATCAGCTTGGCATTCGGGGACCGTGATATCCTGGATGGGGTCTCCTTCAGCCTCGACCATACCAGCAGATGTGGGCTTGCCGGGGCCAATGGCAGCGGCAAATCGACCCTGATGAAGATCATCGCCGGTGAGATGAGTGCCGATGTCTATAGCGCCACCACCAGCCGGGACCTGCGTATCGCCTACCTCCCGCAGGGGGACATCGTCTTCGGCCCCGCCACCCTCTACAGCGAGACCGAACGTGCCTGGGACCGGTTCCTCCCCCTCATCGAGGAGCAGCATGCACTCGAGGATGCACTGCAGGGCGAGGCGAACCAGGCACAGATCCTCCGCCTGGGAGAGATCCACGAGATCCTCCTTGAGGAGCGCTACCATGACCGGCGGCAGATCATCGAGGGGGTGCTCTTCGGCCTGGGCTTCGAGGCCGGCGACCTGGAGCGGCGCTGCGAGACCTTCAGCGGCGGGTGGCAGATGCGCATCGCCCTGGCGAAAATCCTCATCGAGAAGCCGCAGATCATGCTTCTCGACGAACCGACCAACTACCTGGACATCGAGGCCCGCTTCTGGCTGAAGAACTACCTCAAGGTCTATGAGGGCGGCGTGATGCTGGTCAGCCACGACCAGGGCTTCCTCGACGAGACGGTGAACGAGGTCTACGAGCTCTTCGATGGCCACCTGACGCGATACAGCGGCAACTACAGCGCCTACCTCGTCCAACGGCAGGCCCAGATTGCCGCCCTCGAGGCAGCCTCGCGGGCACAGGCCCAGCTCTTCGAGAAGAACGAGCAGTTCATCGAGCGCTTCCGCTACAAGGCGAGCAAGAGCCGGCAGGTGCAAAGCCGCATCAAGATGCTGGACAAGGTCGACCAGGTCAAGATCCCGCCACACCTGCGCGAGCTCTCCTTCTCCTTCCCCCCCTCCCCGCCCAGCGGCCGTGACGTGGTGGTCATCGAGGACCTGGGCAAACGCTATGGGGCGATCACCGTCTACGAGCACTTCTCCCTCTGGGTCAACCGTGGCGATCGCATCGCCGTGACCGGCCGCAACGGGGTGGGCAAGTCCACCCTCCTCAGGATCATTGCCGGAGAGGACCGGGAGTACAGCGGCACGGTACGCCTCGGCTCCAAGGTCAGCGTCGGCTACTTCAGCCAGGAGACCGGGGCCACCCTCGACGGCAGTGCCACCGTCCTCGAGGAGGCGAGCGACGCCGCCTCGAGTGAGGACCAGAGCCGGGTCCGCAACCTCCTCGGCTCCTTCCTCTTCGAGGGCGATGATGTGTTCAAGCACGTCTCGGTGCTCAGCGGCGGCGAGAAGAGCCGTCTTGCGCTGCTCAAGATCCTGCTCAAGCCGGTGAACCTCCTCATCCTCGACGAGCCGACCAACCACCTCGACATCAACGCCAAGCAGATGCTCCTCAAGGCCCTCGCCGCCTATGATGGGACGATGATCTTCGTCAGCCACGATGCGTACTTCATCGAGGGGCTCGCAACCCAGGTCCTCTACCTCAACGAGGGGAAGGAGCCGCTCCTCTACACCGGCGGCTACAGCGACCTGCTCGCCGCCCTTGAACAGAAGGAGGCGGTGACACCCCCGCTCCTCGGCCGGGACACGGCCCCCCCCAAGGAGGGCCTGCTCTCCTACAAGGAGGCGAACCAGCGCAAGAACCGTGTCATAAGCCTGAAGCGTGAGGAGGAGGCGTGCCTCGCCACCCACGACCGCCTCGGCGAGCAGGTGGCCGCCGTCCAGGTTGAAATGGCCCGTAGTGAGAACTATAGTGACGGGGAGCGCATCACCGCCCTGATCGCAGAGAAAGAGCGGCTTGA
>CALFMX010000290.1 GCA_937902565.1 uncultured Spirochaetales bacterium | reverse complement strand
GCCACCTATCAGATGCTCCTGTCCGCAGAGGGCCTCGCTTACCAGCTTTCCTATTCCTTAGGGCCAGACTTGCGCTTCTTTTTCTCGTTAATGCTGGTGATCATCGGTAGTCAGCTCCTCTTTTTGCTGGGGCGGATCCCTACCAACACCAAAGTGATTCGGCAAACTCTAAAGCCCCTTACCGAAATGGCGGAGACCGCCCGCAACTTACAACAGGATATGGAGTCAATGCGCGCAGCGCCCTCTGGTGCCGGTATCCAACACCTGGCCGGTGCCATTAATACCATTAACGCCGAACAACTGAATCGACAACTGTCCATTGACAGCTCTCAAGAAGAATTGAAAGACTTGGCCTATGCGATTAACGGGATGCTCCATCGCATCAAGGAGGGTACTCTTCTCAAGGACGTTGACGTTGATGTGGTGCCCCTCCTCGACGAAGTAGCCATCGAGCAGGGTGACGAGGTTCCGTACCTGCATATCGACACTCTTGCCGAGCGTGGATGGGACGACGGTGAAGGTGTAGCTGATGCCATCCTGGGCCGCGCTATAGGGGAGCTTGGCCACACTCTTCATGCTCGCCACACTCCCCTTGGTGTCGCGCCCATGCATCGGGTTGGCTCCCGGGGCGAAGGGCTCACCCGCCTTGCGCCCGTCAGGGGTCGACCCGGTCTTCTTCCCATAGACGACGTTGCTGGTGATTGTCAGCACCGAGAGGGTCGGGATCGAATTGCGGTAGGTGTGGTGGCGGCGCATCTTGGTGATGAAGTCCTCGACCAGTGCTGTGGCGATGGCGTCGGCCCGCTCGTCGTTGTTGCCGTAGGTGGGGAATTCGCCTTCGATCTCGAAGTCGACGGCCAACCCGCTCTCATCACGGATCGGGCGGACTTTGGCGTACTTGATGGCGCTGAGGCTGTCGGCGACGACCGAAAGGCCTGCGATGCCACCAGCCATGGTGCGCACGATCTTCTCATCATGGAGCGCCATCTCGAGGGCCTCGTAGCTGTACTTGTCATGCATGTAGTGGATGACGTTCAGCGTATCGATGTAGAGCTTGGCAAGCCAGCTCGTCATCGCATCATAGCGGTCGGCCACCTCGTTGTAGTCGAGTACCTCGGATTCGATGGGCTTGAGTTTCGGGCCGACCTGGCTGCCATCCTTCTCATCACGCCCGCCGTTGATGGCGTAGAGGAGGGCCTTGGCAAGGTTGACGCGTGCCCCGAAGAACTGCATCTGCTCACCGAGCCTCATGGCTGAGACACAGCAGGCGATGCCGTAGTCGTCGCCCCAGTGGCAGCGCATCAGATCGTCGCTCTCATACTGGATCGAGGAGGTCTCGATGGAGAGGCGGGCACAGAACTGCTTGAAGGCAGTGGGTAGATTCTTTGACCAGAGCACCGTCAGGTTGGGCTCCGGGGCGGGGCCGAGGTTGGTCAGGGTGTGCATGAAGCGGTAGCTCATCTTGGTGACCAGATGGCGTCCGTCAAGGCCGACCCCACCGATCGATTCGGTGACCCAGGTGGGGTCGCCACTGAAGAGGGAGTCGTAGGCGGGGGTGCGCAGGAAGCGGATGATCCTCAGCTTCATGATGAAGTGGTCGACCAGCTCCTGGATCTCCGCCTCGGTGTAACGGCCGGAGGCCAGGTCGCGCTCGCTATAGATGTCCAGGAACGTGGAGACCCGCCCCAGGCTCATTGCCGCCCCGTTCTGCTCCTTGGTGGCAGCGAGGAAGGCGAAGTAGAGCCACTGGATCGCCTCCTTGGTGTCTGTGGCCGGCTCGGAGATATCAAAGCCGTATGAGGCGGCCATCTCCTTGAGGGCTGTGAGGGCACGGATCTGCTCACTGAGCTCCTCGCGTTCGCGGATGACCTCCTCACTCATCACATCGAAGGTGTAGAGCCGCTTGGCCTCCTCCTTCTGCGCGATGAGGTAGTCTGCGCCGTAGAGGGGGAGGCGGCGATAGTCACCGATGATCCGCCCGCGCCCATAGGCATCGGGCAACCCGGTGATGACACCGCTGTGGCGGGCCCGCTTCATCTCGTCGGTGTAGACGTCGAAGACACCGTCATTGTGGGTCTTGCGGTAGGTGAAGACCTCATCGACGACCGGGTCCATCTCCTTGCCATACGCCTTGAGTTCGGTGTGCACCAGGCGGATGCCGCCGAAGGGCATGATGGCACGCTTGAGGGGCTCATCGGTCTGCAAGCCGACGATCTGCTCAAGCTCCTTGTCGATGTAGCCGGCCTTGTGGCTGGTGATCGTCGAGATGGTATGCTCGTCGATGTCATACATGCCCCCCCGCTCCCGCTCAATGGCCAGAAGGCCCTTGAGCTTCTCCCAGAGCGCTTCGGTGCGCTCGGTGGGGGGAGTGAGGAATGATTCATCCCCGTCGTAGGGGGTGTAGTGGTCATTGATGTACTTCCGGACGTTTATCTCATAGCTGTTCTTCATGGTGTTTCCTCTTGCATTAATCTTTCGTATACTGGTTTCAGCCTTGTTCTACCATGAACAAAAAATTGTTACTGTGATTGAAATCACAATAGAAGTATTTCACTAGGAGTTTTGATGGAAATCCCTGAAACGTGTAGGAATTGCAAAAATAATGACCAATGCATCCGCAATGTCCCCCTCTTTGCGAGCCTCAACCGGGAGACTGTCCATGCCCTCACCGCCAAGATGGGGCATAAGCGGTATCAGAAGGGGGAGATCATTGTCCACGAGGGGGACCGTGCAGAGGGGTTCACGGTCATCCAGAAGGGGAGCGCCAAGGCGTACCGCATGAACGCCGATGGGCGTGAGCAGATCCTCTACATCTTCCCGGTCAATGATTACTTCGGGGCGCGCTTCCTGCTCACCGAGGAGGAGGTCCCATACACCGTCGAGGCACTGGAGGAGAGTGATGTCTGCATCCTCAGCACCGAACAGTTCCGCACCTTGCTCTACACCCAGCCGGAGGTGGCCATCGAGATCATCGAGGCGATGGCAAACCGGATGCGGGTGTTGGAGAGTGCGATGCAGTCGATGGGTGGGCGGAACGCCGAACTGCGCATCGCCAGCCTGCTCATCGAATTCCGCCGTCCCTATGGCAGGGAGGTCGACGGCTATACGGTCATCGACCTGCCCCTCTCGCGTGAGGGGCTGGCAAACTACCTGGGCCTTGCACGTGAGACGCTCAGCCGCAAGCTCAACGATTTTGAGGAGGAGGGAATCATCACCCTCATCGGCGCGCGCAGCGTCCGGATCAACGACAGGGAGCGCATCGGAGAGCTGGCCGGCATCCCCTTCTAATCAACCTGCTCGGCCCGCTCGTAGAGGGCTGCCCGCTCCTCCTCACTGAATGCCCTGCCCATCACGAAGGTGATGATCAGGATGACGGGGATGTTCAGTGCCAGGCGGGTAAGGCCGAACTTCAATCCCATCGCACTGAGTTCGAAGAGCACCATCGGGATTTTCGTCGTCGACCAGGCACCGATGAGGATCAGGATATTGGTGAACTTCGCCCCCTTCCTCATGAAGGCCGCTGCGATGGGGAAGACCACGTAGAGGGGGCCTGCAGCGGCGCTGCCGAGCAGGAAGGAGAGGAGCGCCCCCTTGAGTCCCGATCCCTCTCCCATGAAGCGCACCATCGTCTCACGGGGTACCCAGATGTCCAGAAGGCCGAGGAGGATGAAGACCGGCGGGAGGATGAAGAGCATCTCCTTGAAGGAGGAGAGGACGGTGACGGCTGCCTTGCTACCCATCGGCGGATTGATGATATAGAGGAGGGCGATGAGGGCGGCGGCGATAAGGAAGAGCAGGTATGGCTTGATACGTTTCATAAGGGCTCCTAGTGGACCACTTTGCTGATGACGAATGCCACCACAAAGGAGAGGGCGAAGGCGAGGCTGTTGCGCAGGATGGTGAACTTCTTGCCGAAGAACCTGATCTCGAGGGGGAGGGTGATCACGCCGACCATCGTCAGGGTCGAGACGAAGGCGGAGAGCTGCATGTACCCAGCCCCGTTCTCCAGGAGGATCGCCGCCATGGGAAAGGCGACGAAGGCCGGGATCAGGGTGATGGAGCCGATGACGGCGGCCAGGAGCACCCCCCACCATCCGGAGGAGGAGCCGATGACCTCTGATATCACCGCGGGGCTGAGGAGGGCCAGCAGCAGGCCGATGGATGTGATCATCCCCAGCATCTGTGGGAGGATGTTCTGGAATGACTTCCACGCCTTGACCAGTGAACGGCGGGTTTTCTGGCGATCCTTGATGAAGGAGAGCAAGAGGAGAGAGAGGGCGACTCCATAGAAAATAGTGGTTTGCACGGCCGGACTCCTTGGTATATGGGTAGACCATACCGCAATTCGTTGCTATTGGCAACTAAATGAGCGAAATTGCTTGCATCCGCACCAAAACTGTGGTTAGCTTGAAAAAATTAATTCTGTTTGTTCGCCATAACAAACACCCTTGCGGCCGTGCGTTCGGTAGAGTACGCTAAAGGGAGAGAAGAAAAATTGGAATGTGGAGGTATGATATGGCAAACGTGCAATCTATTTTGGACCAGAAAGGAACAGCAGTCTACAGCATCAAGCCCGATGATGTATTGGCCCATGCGCTCTTGCAATTGACCGAGCACAAGATCGGTGCGTTGCTAGTCCTCAGCGAGACGGGAGATATCAAGGGTATCCTCTCGGAGCGGGATATCGTCCGCCACTTCTCACGCCGGCTTGAGCATCTGAACACTGCCGAGATCAAGGTAAAGGATGTGATGACGACCCACGTCACCTACGTAAAGCCCCACCAGAGTGCCGAGGATTGCCTGCAGTTGATGACCGCAGGGCGGTTCCGCCACCTTCCGGTGGTGGAAGATGACACCGTCATCGGCATGATCTCCGTCGGGGACGTGGTCAAGATGGTCCTCGATGAGCGTGATTTCCAGATCGGAGAGCTTGAGCACTATATCACCAACGCCTACTGATCACCCAATCTCGGAGAATTGTCTATAAAGCGCTTCACTATTGGAGCGCTTTATAGCATATTAAAGTAGTAGGATTAAAAAAGATGTAGGAGGTGGTCATGGACGACACCAAAATATTGAAATTGAAAGAGATTATCGAGCGCCTGCACAAGGGTGAAGCAGCCGATGCGGTCAAGGTCGACTTCGAGGAGGAGTTCGGCACCATCGCAGCTGAGGAGCTTGCCGCAGCGGAGCGCACTTTGATGGAGAGCGGTGATGTCACCGTCGACCAGGTGATGAAGCTCTGTGATGTGCACGCAGCCGTCTTCGGTGACAGCATCGATGCCATCCATGCAAGGGAGAGAGCCGAAGAGAAGCCCGGCCACCCCGCCTTTGTCTTCGTCAAGGAGAACGAGGGGCTCCTCTCCTTCCTCGACGGCCCGTTCACCGCTGCGGTGAAGGCGTACCGGCAAGAGGGGAGCAGTGCTGCCATCGCAGATCTCCTGGTTGCCGTGAAGGAGCTCTCAACGCTCGACCGCCACTATGCACGCAAGGAGAACCTCCTCTTCCCGTACATGGAGAAGGCCGGCCTGACGGCCCCTCCCAAGGTGATGTGGGGTGTCGATGATGAGATCCGTGACCTCTGGAAGCGCGTGATCGCCTCCATCGAAGGATCGGGGACGGTCCTCGAGGCTGAACTTGCCCAACTTGAGGAGCAGGTGCGGTCGATGATCGACAAAGAGAACAACATCCTCATGCCGATGCTCGAGGGGGTGATGGACGCGCAGGCGTGGATCACCGTGGCCCGCGACAGCGCCGACATCGGCTACGCCTTCAACGGCGGCATCGAAGGGGCAAGCCCCTCGGATGCAACCTCGTGGTATCGGTGGAACGCCACGATCAGCGGGGCGCTCGATGAGCCGGCGAGCAGCGTCGATGGCGAGATCGTCCTGCCGAGCGGCCATATGAACACGGAGGAGCTGACCTGGATGCTCAACTCCCTGCCGTCTGATATCACCTTCGTGGGTGCCGATGACCGGGTGCGGTACTTCAGCGAGGGCAAGGAGCGCGTCTTCCCCCGTACCCGCACCATCGTGGGGCGTGAGGTCGCCCACTGCCATCCGCCCAAGAGCCTGGGCGCCGTGGAGGCGTTGATCGCCGACTTCAAGGCGGGGCGCAAGGAGAGCGAGTCCTTCTGGTTGCAGAAGGGCGGCTCGTTCATCCTGATCCGCTACTTTGCTGTCCGGAATGACAAGGGAGAGTATCTGGGTGTGGTGGAGTCGAGTGAGGAGATCTCTGCCCTACGCAGCTTGGAGGGCGAGAAGCGCCTCTAGGCCTTTTTGTTCTTGACCGCGTCTATGACTGCGATGTACGCCGAGATCTGGCCTTGGATCTCGGCGTTCTTCAATACCCCGCGCCCTCCCCAATCCTGTCCCTCGTAGACGGTCAGGTGGTAGAGCTCCCCCTCAAGGTCATTGAGGGAGAGGGCGTCGGCCTCTTGCCTGGCTTCCAGGAAGGCGAGGGTATCCTCATATGCATCACAGAAAGCTTGCCGCTCTCCGCTAAAGTCGTTGGTGTCCATGGCCCTACTATACCGAACGTGTTGAGAGCGTTGCAAGCAGGCCGGTGAGCAGACGCCTGACCTCGCTGTTGGGCAGGGTGGCGATATCCTTTTCGGCACGCCTGCGGTAGCGGTCCTCAACCTCCCGGGCTCCATCGATGCCACCGAGGTCTGCCACCAGGCTCACCACCTTGGCAGTGGAGCGCTTGTTCAGGGGCCCTCGCTTCAAGAGGCGGGCCAGCTCTTCTGTCCCTCGTCTCCGCTCCTCCTCCAAGGCAAGGAGCAAGGGGAGGGTGGGAATACCGCACCGAAGATCGCTGCCGGTCTCCTTTCCAAGGTGGCTGGCACTGCCGTCGTAGTCGAGGATATCATCCTGGATCTGGAAGGCCATGCCGAGGGCGTAGCCGAGGCGGTGTGTTTTCATTTCAAGGACCGGGCCCGCTTGTGCCAGGGCCACCCCTGCATAGCAACAGAGGGCGAAGAGGCTCGCTGTCTTGCCGGCGATACGTCTGAGGTAGGTCCGCTGTGAGATGAAGAAATTCCCCACCTCACTGTCCTGGTCAAGCTCACTCTCAAGGAGCCGGCTGAACGCATTGCTGACCACCTGGGCATTGAAGGCCTCTGCATTGGCACTGAGGCCCATGGCCTTGGCCAGGAGGAGCTTGGTGCCCACTCCGTCGGTGGCCATGGTGA
>CALFMX010000289.1 GCA_937902565.1 uncultured Spirochaetales bacterium | reverse complement strand
CTCCGTCGGCGAGACACTCTCCATCCTCCTTGGCAACGGGGATTCGGGCAGCAAGCACTACATCATCTGGCAACTGCGCATGCCCAGGATCCTCGCCTCGATGCTCAACGGGGCGGTCCTTGGCTTCAGCGGTGCCATCTTCCAGGCCGCGCTGCGCAACCCCATGGCCGACCCCTTCATCCTTGGCGTCAGCAGCGGCGCCTCCTTCGGGGTGGCCATCGCCCTCGCCCTGGGCCTCTCATCACTGATCGGCTTTCCCGTCGCCGCCCTGATCGGGTCGGTGGCAACCACCCTGGCCATCCTCGCCCTCTCCTTCAAGCGCAAGGGGGCAACCACGACCCTCCTGCTCACCGGAGTGGCGATCAACTACATCCTCAGTGCAGCGATGACCCTCCTGATGGTCATGAACAGGGAGCAGTACCAACGCATCCTCTACTGGAGCCTCGGCAGCTTCTCAACGGCCACCTACAGCCAGGTGGTGGTCATCGCAGGTGCCGCCCTCCTCCTCTT
Source organism: uncultured Spirochaetales bacterium (assembly GCA_937902565.1). Classification (GTDB taxonomy): domain Bacteria; phylum Spirochaetota; class Spirochaetia; order Sphaerochaetales; family Sphaerochaetaceae; genus Sphaerochaeta. The sequence goes on along the minus strand of CALFMX010000289.1, from coordinate 2,242 downwards.
CATCCCCCTCTCCTCTGCCCACAAGAGCCTCGACATGCTCCTGCTCGACGAATCGACGAGCCAGGCGTTGGGGCTCTCGGTATCGGCGGTCCGCCTGGCCGTCCTGCTCCCCGCCTCGATCGCCACGGCAATCTGTGTCTCCTACTTTGGTGTCATCGGCTTCATCGGCCTCATGGCCCCCCATGTCAGTCGCCTGCTCGTCGGGCCCAAGCACAAGCACCTGTTGCTCCCCTCCGCCCTCTTCGGCTCACTCTTGATGCTGGGCAGCGATACCCTCGCCCGCATCCTTTTGGAGAGTGGGGAGCTGCCGGTCGGGGTCATCACCAGCCTCCTGGGGGTGCCGCTCTTCATCTACCTTCTGCGCAAGGGGCGCTACCGCTATGGGTAGTCTCGTCTTCGAACACGTCAGCGGCGGCTGGGGGAGCGTCCCCCTCTTCGAAAACCTCGACCTCACCATCAAGAGCGGCACCTTCACTGCCCTCACCGGCCCCAATGGCAGCGGCAAGTCCACCCTCCTCAAACTCATCTACAAGGAGATCCGCCCCAAGAGCGGGGCCATCTACCTCAATGGCACCGATGTGGCTGCCATGGGCCAGAAGGAGCTTGCCCGCCAGATCGGCTTTGTCGGCCAACACAACTACAACGACTACGCCTTCACCGCACGTGAGGCGGTTGCCATGGGTCGCTACGCCCACGGCGGGGATCCGGAGAGCGCCATCATCACCGAGGCGATGGAGGCGTGCAACATAACCCACCTCGCCGACACCCTCATCACCACCCTCAGCGGCGGCGAGCTGCAGCGCGTGGTCCTCGCCCGGGCCCTCACCCAGGGGGGCACCCTCCTCCTGCTCGACGAGCCGGTCAACCACCTCGATGTCAAGCACCAGAAATCGATCATGAGCCTGCTCTGCCGCCTTACAAGCCAGGGGTATACGGTCATCTGCGTCCTGCACGACCTGCTCCTCGCCCAGATCTACAGCGAGGAGACGATCATGCTCAAGGATGGGGCCATCGTCGCCCATGGCCCGAGCGAGCGTGTCTTCACCGCCGAACGCCTCAAGGAGGTCTACCAGATCGACGCCCACCAGATCTTTGACCCCATCCTGGGCCGCCCGATCTGGTTTCCCAGCCATTCGAGGTGACAAACACCCGGGAGGTGGTGTGGATTTGGCTTTCCATCCGCCTGTAAAGCCCCTATACTATCCTCAGACAAGGAGGAGTGCGATGAAACTGGGAATCATGGGAGCCGGGTCGATTGCGCGCAAGATGGCCTATACCGTAGGCGAGATGGAGCATGTCGAGGCATACGCCATTGCCTCCCGCACCCTGGAGAAGGCACAGGCCTTCGCCAAGGAGGAGAAGGTAGCCAAGGCGTACGGCTCCTATGAGGAGATGGTCAGCGACCCTGAGGTGGACCTCGTCTACGTGGCAACCCCGCACTCATGCCACTATGAGAATATGATGCTCGCCCTCGAGCACAACAAGCCGGTCCTCTGTGAAAAGTCCTTCACGATCAATGCACGGGAGGCCGAGAAGGTCATCGAGTTCGGCCGGTCCAAGAATCTGCTGGTGGCCGAGGCGATCTGGACCCGGTACCTGCCGATGCGCCTGGTGCTCGACCAGGTGATCGAGCGGCGGGTCATCGGGGATATCCACTCGATCACCGCCAATCTCTGCTATCCGGTCAAGGCGGTCGAGCGGGTCCACAACCCCGCCCTCGGCGGCGGTGCCCTGCTCGATGTCGGTGTCTACCCGATCAACTTTGCCCTGATGGTACTGGGCAACAAGGTCGAAAAGATTGAGTCAAGCTGCATCATGATGGAGAGTGGCGTCGATGAGTCGAACTCCATCACCCTGACCTTCAAGGGTGGCAAGACGGCCATCCTCCACTCCGCCAACAACTGCCTCAGTGACCGCCGGGGCATGATCTTCGGCAGCAGGGGGTATATCGAGTTCTTGAACATCAACAACTGTGAGGGCATCAACGTCTATGACCGCGACTACAACCTCGTCGAGACGTACAAACCCTTCAAGTTCATCACCGGGTTTGAACACCAGGTCGAGGCGTGCCGCCACGCCCTCGATGAGGGGAAGATCGAGCTCAAGCAGATGAACCACAGTGAGATTATCAACGTCATGAAGATTATGGATGAGATCAGAAGCCAATGGGGCCTGGTCTATCCGGGGGAGTAAAAGATGGATTTGGATGAGAGAGTAGCAATCGTCAGCGCCCAGGAGGCGC
>CALFMX010000288.1 GCA_937902565.1 uncultured Spirochaetales bacterium | reverse complement strand
GAAGGGAGGAGTGAGTGGCCGCGTGTTCAAACAGCGCGCGGCGGCGCAGAAAAGCGGCGGATGGCGGTGCGATCTGGATAACGCTGCGATCGCGATTGATCTCCTGCCAGCGATGGCAAGCAACCTGACGTCCGCCGTCGAGCACCTGATTAATCGGCTCGATCTGGCGGCATTCATCTGTAACGTAGGGGCAACGGGTGTGGAAACGGCAGCCGGACGGGGGGGTAGCCGGGTTCGGTAAATCACCCTGCAACAGCGGCGTATCCCGCGCTACGCCTGGCTGCATTTGCGGCGCTGAGGCAATCAACGCCTGGGTATAAGGATGCAACGGTGCGTCGAAGATGTCGTCGACGGTGGCCAGCTCGACGATGGGCATGATTATTCCCCCATCGGTGCCGATGCTCATGTATGCCATGGTCAGCGGCGCTTCGGTCGGCAAGCTCTTTCTTGCAGGTCTTTTGCCAGGCATCCTCATCGGTGTCACACAGCTGGTGGTGACCTACGTCATCTCGAAGAAGAACCACTACCACCCACCTCTCCAGAAGATGGAGTGGCATGAGGCTGCCAAGATCGCCAAGGATGGATCGCTGGCTGTCCTGATGCCCCTTTTGATCATCCTGTCGGTCTCCTTTGGGATCGCCACCGCCAGTGAGTCTGCTGGAATCGCCGCCCTCTACGCGCTTATCCTTGGCTTTTTTGTCTATAAGGAGCTGACATGGAAGGATGTGAAGAAGGCGTTGAAGAAGACCTTCATGATGAGCAGCTCAATCATGATCATCGGCGGCTTTACGATGATCTTCACCTGGATCCTCGCAGTCGAGCAGGTACCGGCCGCCATCGGCACCTTCCTGGTCAACGCAAATATGCCCACCTGGCTGGTCTTCCTCCTGCTGGACGTCCTGATCCTGCTCTTGGGGACCTTCCTCGATGTCACCCCCTGTATCCTGCTCATCACCCCGATCCTGCTGCCGGTTATGCGTCAGTTCGGCATGAGTGAGCTGCAGTTCGGTGTGATCATCATCACGGGCTTGGCAATCGGCCTCGTCACCCCGCCGGTCGGGATGTGCCTCAATGTCGCGAGCAAGATCTGTGGTATGGATATCGTCGCGATCTTCAAGGGAGCATTGCCATTTATCATCTGTAACGTTATGGTTTTACTAGCAATCACATTCATCCCTCAACTGAGCATGTGGCTTCCTTCGTTCATGTAATTATTTTTTAAGGAGTTTTTTATGGACATTCGTTATTCAACTGGAAAAGAGGCGTTCAAGCGCATGACCACCGACGAGCTTCGCACGGAGTTCCTGATCCAGGGTATCTTCGTCGCCGACGACGTCAGTGCCGTCTATTCACATATCGACCGGATCGTCACCCTCGGTGCCATGCCGGTCAACGGAGCGGTCAACCTGGCCAAGAACATCGACCCGATGAAGAACTTTGGCGTCACCTACTTCCTCGAGCGCCGCGAGCTCGGCATCATCAACATCGGCGGCGACGGCTATGTCGTTGCCGACGGGAAGCGCTTCGACCTGGTCCACTACGATGGGCTCTATCTGCCGATGGGGACCCGGGAGGTGAGCCTCGGGAGCAATGATAGCAAGAACCCTGCCAAGTTCTACATGAGCTGCACCCCTGCCCACCGCGCCTTCCCGGCCAAGCACATCATCTTCAAGGATGCCAAACACGTACCGGCCGGCAGCAGTGCCGATGCCAACGAGCGGGTCATCCACCAGTACATCCACCCCGACGTGCTCGATACCTGCCAGCTCTCGATGGGCCTGACCGAGCTTGCCACCGGCAGCGTCTGGAACACGATGCCCGCCCATACCCACGAGCGCCGCATGGAGGTCTACTTCTACTTTGACATCAAGGAGGGGCAGACCCTCTTCCACATGATGGGCGAGCCGACCGAGACACGCCACATCGCAGTGGGCAACGAGGAAGCGGTCATCAACCCGTCATGGTCGATCCACAGTGGAGTCGGGACGAGCAACTACACCTTCATCTGGGCCATGTGTGGTGAGAACCGGACCTACACCGATATGGATTGGGTGAAGACCGAAGAGTTGAGGTAAGAGCATGAATGCATATCTAGCCGAACAATTTTCACTGGAAGGGAAGGTCGCCTGGGTGACCGGCGCCTCCTATGGCATTGGATTCGCGATAGCGACCGCCTACGCAAAGGCGGGAGCGAAGATCGCCTTCAATGACATCAACCAGGAGTTGGTGGACAAGGGCCTTGCCGCCTACAAGGAGGCAGGTTTTGAGGCGAAGGGGTATGTCTGCGATGTGACCGACGAGGTTGCCGTGCAGAAGACCGCCGCCCAGATCGAGCGAGAGCTCGGCCCGGTCGATATCCTGGTCAACAACGCCGGTATCATCCGCCGCATCCCGATGCACGAGATGGATCCCTCCGATTGGCGCAAGGTCATCGACATCGACCTTACCGCCCCGTTTATCGTCGCCAAGGCGGTCCTGCCGTCGATGATGGAGCGGAAAAGCGGTAAGATCATCAACATCTGTTCGATGATGAGTGAGCTCGGACGGGAGACCGTCAGTGCCTACGCAGCCGCCAAGGGTGGGCTCAAGATGTTGACGCGCAATATCGCCAGCGAGTACGGCGCCTACAACATCCAGTGCAATGGCATCGGGCCCGGCTACATCGCCACCCCCCAGACTGCCCCGTTGCGCGAGCGGCAGGCTGACGGCAGCCGCCACCCCTTCGACTCCTTCATCGTTGCCAAGACCCCCGCAGAGCGGTGGGGCAACACCGAGGACCTCGAGGGACCGGCACTCTTCCTGGCCTCGAAGGCCAGCGACTTCGTCAACGGCCACGTGCTCTACGTCGATGGAGGCATCCTCGCCTATATCGGCAAACAGCCGTAATATCGCCACACGCTACCAAATGTCCCGCTTCTTTGCAAAGGAGCGGGACATTTTTTTATGCTATCTTTTCTGATATTGCGTTCTTGGTCGAAGATTATGGATATTGTTGGGCTATCCATGAATTGTTGGAAGAAAAGTTTAGCCAATGGTAACTTTTCTTTGAGGAATAGGGTGGGGTGTTTGGGCTCAGGCATTCCAAAACTGAAATACAGTTCCAAAATCAAAAGAGCCAAATAGTTGTATTAAAACAAGTTGAAGCTCGGTATTATGCGAAATTCAGCCTCTTTTGATTGACAGCGCTCCCCTGAACCGATAGGATTTGACAGTCAAATAACACGATACTACAAATTAGGAGTCAAATATGGCAGAGAAGAAAGTCAAGTATGTCTATTTCTTTGGCTCCGGCATGACAGAGGGAACCGTTGACATGCGGGATCTGCTCGGTGGAAAGGGTGCGAACCTTGCCGACATGACCAGCATCGGGCTTCCCGTCCCGCCGGGCTTTACGATCAGCACCGAGGCGTGCGCGTACTATAGCGCGAACAACGGCGCCTACCCTGAGGGGTTGCGTGAAGAGGTGCTGGCCAACCTTGCAAAGCTCGAGAAGAAGATGGGTGCAAAGCTCGGTGGCAAGGAGAACCCCCTCCTGGTCTCGATTCGCAGTGGCGCCGCTTCTTCGATGCCCGGCATGATGGACACGGTCCTCAACCTCGGCCTGAACCCCGATGCAGTTGAGGCGATGATCGCCAAGACCGGCAATGAGCGTTTTGTGCTTGACAGCTACCGCCGCTTCATCCAGATGTTCGGGGATGTCGTCATGAACGTGCCGCACAGCGCCTTCGAGCGCGCCCTGCAGGACGTGAAGGACGAGCGCGGCAAGGTCGCCGACACCGAGCTGGACAGCTCCGACCTCCGCGAGGTCACCAAGCGTTACCTCGCCCTCTACAAGCGCCACACCAAGGAGGACTTCCCCGTCGATCCGGTCGACCAGCTCTTCAAGGCCGTCAATGCGGTCTTCAACTCCTGGAACAACGAGCGGGCGATCAAGTACCGCCAGATGAACGACATCCGGGGCCTGCTCGGCACCGCAGTCAACGTCCAGACGATGGTCTTCGGCAACATGGGTGACACCAGTGGCACCGGCGTTGCCTTCACCCGTGACCCCTCCACCGGCGAGAACATGTTCTACGGTGAGTATCTGATGAATGCTCAGGGCGAGGACGTCGTGGCCGGTATCCGGACCCCGGAGCCGATCAGCCACCTCGAAGCGGTCAACAAAGAGGTGTATGAGGAGCTCGTGGCGATCCGCTCGCTCTTGGAGAAGCACTACAAGGATATGCAGGACGTTGAGTTCACCATCCAGGAAGGGAAGCTCTACATGCTGCAGACCCGCAATGGCAAGCGCACCGTCTTCAGCTGGCTGCGCAGTCAGGTCGAGATGGTCGAAGAGGGCCTGATCGACAAGAAGACCGCTGTCAGCCGGGTGCCGGCAGGGGAGTTCGGCAAGCTCTTCGCCCCGATCCTCGATGCCAAGTACCTGCGTGACAACTCCATCACACCCGTGACCAAGGGCCTCAACGCCTCCCCCGGTGGTGCGAGCGGAGAGGTCTACTTCACCGCTGAGAAGGCTGAGCAGATGGCCAAGCTCGGCAAGGAGGTCATCCTTGTCCGCGCCGAGACCAGCCCCGAGGACATCGGTGGCATGGCTGTATCCAAGGGTATCGTCACCAGCCGTGGCGGCATGACCAGCCACGCTGCAGTCGTTGCCCGTGGCATGGGGTGCCCCTGTGTCAGTGGTGCCGGTGAGATCTACATCAACGAAGAGAAGGGCTTCCTCGAGGTAGGCGGCACCAAGCTCTTCGAAGGCGACTACATCTCCCTCGACGGCTTCACCGGTGAGGTCTATACCTCCAAGATCCCCGTCAAGGCCAGCGAGATCGTCCAGGTCCTCAGCGGTTCGATGAAGGAGAGCGAAAGCCCCCTCTTCGAGAACTACAAGAAGTTCATGGGCTATGTCCAGGAGCTCAAGCGCCTCGGTGTCTACACCAACGCCGATACCCCCCACGACGTAGAGATGGCAGTTGCCTTCGGCGCCGAGGGAATCGGCCTCTGTCGCACCGAGCACATGTTCTTCGGTACCAACCGGATCATGCCGATGCGCAAGATGATCCTTGCCTCCAACACCATCGACCGCGAGAAGGCACTTGCCGAGCTGCTGCCGATGCAGAGGGGAGACTTCGAGGAGATCTTCAAGGTCCTCGACGGCCGACCGGCAACGATCCGCCTCCTTGACCCGCCGCTCCATGAGTTCCTCCCCAACGACCACACCAGTCGCCATGAGCTAGCCCTGCAGATGCACCTCAGTGTCGAAGAGGTTGCACAGAAGGCGAGCAGCCTCCATGAGTTCAACCCGATGCTCGGTTTCCGTGGTTGCCGCCTGGCGATCATCTACCCGGAGATCCTCAGGATGCAGGTCCGCGCGATTATCGAGGCGGCGATCAACGTCAAGCGCAATGGTATCGAGGTACACCCCGAGATCATGATCCCGCTTGTGGGCCACTACAAGGAGTTCCTCTTCACCAAGGAGCGCGCCCTTGAGGTGATCGAGCAGGTCTTCGATGAGCAGGGCCTCCATGTCGAGTACAAGATCGGCACGATGATCGAGGTGCCCCGCGCCGCCATCACCGCAGACGAGATTGCAGCTCACGCCCAGTTCTTCAGCTTCGGGACCAACGACCTGACACAGATGGCATGTGGCTTCAGCCGCGATGACTCGGCCTCCTTCCTCGGCCCCTATGTCAACGATACCGACAAGCAGTTCTACGAGTACGATCCGTTTGAGACGATCGACATCGCAGGCGTCGGCAAGCTCGTCGACATGGCGGTCAAGCTCGGCCGTGGTGTGAACCGCGACCTGAAGGTCGGCATCTGTGGCGAGCACGGTGGAGACCCGCGTACCATCGCATTCTGCGACAAGGTGGGCCTCGACTACGTCAGCTGCTCCCCCTTCCGCGTACCAATCGCCCGCCTTGCTGCGGCACAGGCTGTGATCAACGCCAAGAAGTAAGCAGCACTCTGTAACAACAAGGCCCGGACAAATCGTCCGGGCCTCTTTGCGAGTCTAGCCAAAAAAGGGAATTGAACCCTTGACCTGCTCATTACGAGTGAGCCGCTCTACCCCTGAGCTATTTTGGCGTTGCTATGACAGCAGGTGCATTCTAGCGAAAAGCGGGAGGAGAGTAAAGGCCTCAATTCCCTTGACCTCTCTCGCTCTTCTTTAGTAGTCTTTCGCCAAGAGGGTAG
>CALFMX010000287.1 GCA_937902565.1 uncultured Spirochaetales bacterium | reverse complement strand
GCCGCTGGTGGTGGCCTACGCCATCGCCGGCACGGTCATCGGCGGTACCTCCCTCTCCGGTGGGGCCGGGTCGGTCGTCGGCACGATGATCGGCGTCTACATCATGAGTGTGCTGCGAGCGGGCCTTCCTTCGATGGACCTGCAGGCACAGTACCAGACCTTCTTCACCGGTGTGGTCGTCATCGGGGCTGTACTCCTCGATATCTACCGCATCAAGCGTGCCAGTGAGGTTCGCATCCTCACCCCTGCCCAGCAGTACCGTGAGGAGATGCAGAGTTCCATCGCCTTGAAGAGTGAGGACCTCGCCCGCCTTACCGAGGAGCGTGACAAGCAACTGCTCAAGGACGAGATTGCTCGGATGAAGGGGGAGATGAACACCGTCTACCGCCAGATGCGAGCTGAGGAGCGGGCTGAACAGAAGCGGCAGATCGCAAAGGAGAAGGAGTTTGAAAAAGCGATCAAGCGAGAGCTTGCGCAACAATAGGAGTGTGTGTTCTAGCCGGAAGGTTACTTTCGGATAAATTTAAGGAGAATCATATGAAAAAGATCTTGGTTGTCCTAGTAGCATTGGTAATTGTGACTTCCATTCCGCTCTTCTCCCAGGCCGCGAGTGAGGCGAAGCCGTATATCGCCGTCGTATCCAAGGGTGAGCAGCACGATTTCTGGCAGCAGGTCAAGCTCGGCGCGAATGCTGCAGCCAAGGAGTATGGCGTAGACATCACCTTCGAGGGCCCGCCCTCTGAGAGTGATGTGCAGATCCAGGTTGAGATGCTCAACAACGCCATGGCAAAGAACCCCGTCGCCATTGCCCTGGCAGCCCTGAACACCAGTAGTGTGCTCGACCAGCTGCAGCAGACCAAGGCCAAGGGGATTCCCGTGATCGGCTTTGACTCAGGTGTTCCTGAGGCTCCAGCCGGCTCGATCTGGGCAAATGCATCGACGGACAACTACGCAGCAGCCGGCCAGGCAGCTGAGAAGATGTTCCCGGTCATCAAGGCTCGCATCGAGGCAGCAACCGATGCCCGCCCGGTGAAGATCGTTGTCATGAACCAGGATGCCTCCGGTGAGTCCCTGCTCAGCCGTGGCAAGGGCTTCAGAGACACGATGGTCAAGCTGATCGCCGATCAGACGAAGCTCAGCCGCGACGACATCGCCGTCATCGGCAACACCGCCTACATCGCAGCAGACAGCCCGACCCGTGGCAAGAAGGTCCTCATCGAGATGATCGTCCCTGCCTCCGCGGCAATGACCGACGCCACCAACAGTGCCCAGGCAGTCCTCAACAAGGTCGCCAGTGACAACGTGCTCGGCATCTTCTGCACGAACGAAGCGACCGTCAAGGGCCTTCTGGCAGCAACCAACGATGGTGCAACCCTGAAGTCGAACGCCGCCTACCGCAACGTCGTGGTTGTTGGCTATGACTCCGGTGAGGCCCAGAAGAACGCTGTCCGTGCCGGCTACTTCCTCGGTTCGATCACCCAGGATCCGTACATGATCGGCTTCCGCGCCGTCGAGCTTTCGTACAAGGCGTACAAGGGCGAGAAGGTCAGCGACGTCGACACCGGTGCAAAGTTCTGGGATGCGTCCAACATGGATGACGCTGACATCAAGGGCCTGCTCTACGACTGATCGTCTCTCTCTGTGTTCCAAGGGCCCGGCTTGTCCGGGTCCTTTTCAATGGACAGACAAATGTATCATGAGAATTGCGATAGTTGTTGCGCGATGTTGCACTGCTCGCTATCATTGCAGTGACAAGTGTCAAAGGAAGGAAGATCCATGGAGAGCAAGCTGATCGTCATCGCCATCGGGGGCAACTCGCTGATCGAGGACCCCAAGAACGTCACCATCGAAAGCCAGTATGAAGCGGCACGCAAGACCGCTGCCCACATCGCCCGCCTGATCAAGGCAGGCCACCGCGTCGTCATCGCCCATGGCAACGGCCCGCAGGTCGGTTTCGTCCTGCTCAGGGCGGAGTACAGCAGGGCAATCCTCCACAGCGTGCCGCTCGATGTCTGTGTCGCCGACACCCAGGGCTCGATCGGCTACCAGCTGCAGATGGCGCTCAAGAATGAGCTTGCAAAACTTCATATTGAAGATGCGAAGGTCGCCACCGTGGTGACCCAGGTGGAGGTCAGCGACAACGACCCCTCCTTCGGCAAGCCGACCAAGCCCATCGGCTCCTTCATGAGCCGTGAGGAGGCTGAGAAGCGGAGCCGCGAAGATGGCTGGGTCTGCACCGAGGATGCCGGGCGTGGCTATCGGCGGGTGGTCCCCAGCCCCAAGCCCCGGGCAATCGTGGAGATCGAGACGGTGCGCTCACTGCTTGATGA
>CALFMX010000286.1 GCA_937902565.1 uncultured Spirochaetales bacterium | reverse complement strand
CGTGGATCTCAAAGAAGTGGCGTGCCAGCGCTTCGTAGGAGATGACCAACGGGTTGTAGAAGACCTCGACTGCCTCAAGGTGGCCGGTGGTGTGGGTGAGCACCTCCTCATAGGTCGGATGCTCGGTAGTGCCGCCGGTGTACCCCGAGACTGCCGAATAGACACCCTCGAGGGAGGAGAAGAGGTGCTCGACCCCCCAGAAGCACCCGCCGGCAAAGACCGCCTTGGCCACCGGCGCTTCCCCCCTGAAGACCAGGGAGATCGAGTTGACGCAGTGGCGGGTATTCTTCTTTGTGAGGTGCTCGCCTTCGAAGACGTGCCCGAGGTGGCCACCACAGGTGGCACAGACGATCTCGGTGCGCCGCCCGTCTGCATCACGATGGCGTGTCACGGCCCCCTCAATCTCATCATCGAAACTCGGCCATCCACACCCTGAGTCAAACTTGTCCTTTGAGCTGTAGAGGGGGGCGTCACACCACCTGCAGTAGTAGGTGCCCACCTCCGTGTTATCGGTGAGGGCGCCGGTGAACGCCCACTCGGTCCCCTTGTGGACGATGACATCGGCCTCGTGTGTGGTAAGCGGGGAGAGAAGGGCAGCGTCGATTGGCTCAAAGACAAAACGCTCGTGTGTGGTGGTGTGCATATCGGCCTCCGGGGAAGGGGTGTGTTGGTGACGCCTACAGCCGGTCATAGCGACAACTACTGTGAGGATGGCGGTTGTGATGATACCGGCTCTACGCATCTTCTAAACTCCTAGCACAATAATAGTCATTCTCGAGCCGGAAGAGAAGGGCGTGCCCTATCAGGTTGTAGGAGATGGTCTCTGAAAGGGGCTCACACGCAGATTCCATCCATCCTACTACACCTCTTGCCCTCTGTGGCAATAATCATTTATTGAATAGGTGGGAATTTTCATTCTCAGCTCAGTTTCAATAATGAGCTTTGAGATAATTTGTTTGACAAATACCAAAAGGTGTGGTGTACTATATATGGAAGCGCTTCCATGAGGGGTGCATTCATACGTCTGCTTGAAATCCCCCTTGTAGGAATCGTTTGATTGAATACACAGTCCGCCGTGTGCGGACAAAAGGAGAGTGATATGAAAAAAGCATTGGTAGCATTGGTGATTCTCACCCTTGCCTTCATGCCCGTATTTGGTGCAGCGCAGGCTGAGAAGGCCCCTGCACAGAAAACGGTCACTGTCTTCGGAGCCTTTGTCGATGAGGAAGCCTATCGATTCGAAGAGGCGATTCGTCCCTTTGAGGAGCGTACTGGCATCAAGGTCGTGTACGAGGGGTCGAAGGACTTCGAGACCTTGATCAGCGTCCGCGTCGAAGGCGGCAATGCCCCGGATATCGCCGGTCTTCCCCAGCCCGGCTTGATGGCGAACTTTGCATCCAAGGGCAAGCTTGTTCCGGTATGGCCGTCACTCAGTGCCCTGTTGGACAAGAACTACGCACCGGTTTGGCGTGAGCTCGGCTCCTATAATGGCACGACCTATGGCATCTTCCATCGGGTCAATGCAAAGAGCTTTGTCTGGTACCCAAAGAAGGCGTGGGCCAAGGCCGGCTATGTGCCCCCCACGACGTGGGACGAACTGAACCGCTTGATGGATCGGATGGTGGCAGATGGGCATACCCCGTGGGCCGTGGGAATCGAAGCCGGTGGTGCAACCGGATGGGTCGGCACCGACTGGATCGAGGATATCATGCTGCGCACGGCAGGGCCTGAGGCCTATGACAAGTGGGTCAGCGGCGAGATGCCGTTCAATGCCCCGGAGGTCAAGGCAGCCTTCGAGGTGCTGGGCAAGATCTGGCTTGATCCCCGGTACGTCTACGGTGGCAAGAACTACATCCTGACCACCAGCTTCGGTGATGCCCAGCAGCCGCTCTTCACCGATCCTCCCCGGGCATGGATGCATCGCCAGGGCAACTTCATCACCAGTTTCTTCCCGGAGGAGATCCAGGCGAACCTAGAGGATGAGATCGGAGTCTTCGCACTTCCCGCCATCAATCCGGAGTATGGGATTCCTGTCCTCGGAGGCGGTGACCAGTTCGTCGTCTTCAACGACCGGCCGGAAGTTCGCCAATTCATGGAGTATTTGGCGACCTGGGAGAGCGGAAAGCTCTGGGCGCAGACCGGTGGAGCCCTCTTCCCCTATCTTGACCAGGACCTCTCGGCCTATCCCAACGCCATCGAGCGCAGCCTCGCCGAGGCGTTGGTCAACGCCAAGGTGTTCCGGTTCGATGCCAGCGACTTGATGCCCGCCCAGGTTGGGGCAGGTACCTTCTGGAGTGGAATCGTTGACTGGGTCGGAGGCAAGAACCTCGATACCGTCCTCAACGATATCCAGCGCTCCTGGCCAAAGTAAGTGTATGATTGTGGTGCCGGAGATCCGGCACCACATCCTCGATCCCATTGCACCTGCAGGAGAGACACATGGCCTTACCCACAAAACATGATGACAGACCACTGAGACACCATCGCATAGGACGGTTGGTTGTCTCGGCTGTCGTGCCCATCATCACCGGTGTCGTGCTCTGGGCAGGGTTCCTCTTTCTCAAGCAGGGCGCAGCCCCGCCTGCCATCATCGCCCTTGCAGCCATCATCTGGGGTGTCGGTGGGGTAGCCCTGCTCTTCTGGGTCAGCGATTGGCTGGTCAATCGCCTGCCGCTT
>CALFMX010000285.1 GCA_937902565.1 uncultured Spirochaetales bacterium | reverse complement strand
ATTTGAAGCGCTCTCGCTTCGTGCCCCTCTCTCGAGGCGCTCGGACAAGTTACCCGATTTTCCGCCCTTCAGTCAAGGCCCTTTTTGCAAAATTGCCGACTATCGGGGCAATCTCAGCCAAAAAGGGGTGAAAGTCTCTGTAATGCAATTAGTTACGTCGGAATTTGACGAGGAGTTGACACCTTTTATTATTCCTTGCTATAGTCCATTACGTTGCCGGGCCGCTAGCTCAGTAGGTAGAGCAACGCCCTTTTAAGGCGTGGGTCACAGGTCCGAATCCTGTGCGGCTCATTCCGGTACAGGTATTTCAACACCTTGACCACCATGTCTCCTTCGTCTAGTGGTTAGGACAACGGGTTTTCATCCCGTCAACAGGGGTTCAATTCCCCTAGGAGATGACAGGGAACTTCGAAAGAGGTTCCCTTTTTCATGTCCTCGTGTTGCACAGGGTGCAAAACAGTGGATAATAGGAACAACTGCAAGGAGAACACTATGAGCCACTATTCCAGAATCCAGCGCCTCTCTAATGCCAATGGCATCTCAGGCTTCGAAGACACTGTCCTTTCGATCATCAGGGAAGAGGGGGAAGGCCTCGGCCGCTTTGAGGAGGACCGCCTCAGGAACCTCTATCTATATAGGGAGGGCAACACCGGAAAGCGCCCGCTCGTCCACCTCGATGCCCATACCGATGAGGTCGGCTTCATGGTCAAGGCGATCCGTGATGACGGCATGCTCGAGTTCATCCCCATCGGCGGATGGGTGACCACCAACATCCCCGCCCATCTGGTTCGGGTCATGACCCGGGATGGTAATTCGGTCGTGGGGGTCGTAGGGAGCAAGCCACCCCACTATGCAAGCGAAGCAGAGCGCAAGAGTGCCCCCGAGTTCTCTTCCCTATATATAGACATCGGGGCACAGAGCCGCGAGGAGGCCAAGGCGTGGGGCGTTGCGGTGGCAAGCCCGGTCGTCCCCGAGGCCGAGCTCAAGGAGATGCAGGGCGGCCTCCTGCTCGGTAAGGCCTTCGACTGCCGCCTCGGCTGTGCCGCCATCCTCGATGTCTTCGATCACCTGAAGGGGAAAACGCTCGGCGTCGACCTGGCAGCCGGCTTTGCCAGCCAGGAGGAGGTGGGTCTGCGGGGGGCAGGCCTTGCGGCCAACCGGATCAAGGCCGATGTCGCCATCTGCTTTGAGGGCAGCCCGGCCGATGACACCTTCCTCCCCCCCTACCAACAGCAGACCAGGGTGGGACACGGACCGATGCTGCGCCACATCGACCGCACCATGATCACCAATGCCCGCTTTCAGCGCTTCGCCCTTGATGTGGCAGAGGAGGCAGGACTCCCCGTCCAGGAGGGGGTGCGCGAAGGGGGCGGGACCAACGCCGGGGCGATCCACCTCTCACAGCAGGGCGTCCCGACCATCGTCCTCGGTATCCCGGTCCGCTACGCCCACACCCACTGGGGGGTGGCGAGCGCTGAGGATGTGGAGACCACTGTCAAACTCGCCCTGGCGATCATCGCCAAACTTGATGAGGAGACGATCGCTTCATTTTGACAAATCATAGTTGCAGTGTCATACTGCACCCATGAAAGACTTTGAAGCGATGAGAGCATTCTTTGAGAGCGGCGCGACGCGCGATCTCGCTTTCCGACAGGAGCAGCTCAAACGGCTGCGCAAGGGTCTTGAGGAGCGGGAAGAGCGCATCCTCGAAGCCCTCGAAGCCGACCTTGGAAAGAGCGCCTATGAGGCGTTCTTCACCGAGGTCGGTATTGTATACGGAGAGATCTCCGACCATCTGCGCCACCTGGGCCGATGGGCGAAGCGGCGCAGGGTCCGCTCCTCGCTCTCCTCCTTCCCCTCCTCCGCCTACACGACGGTCGACCCCTTGGGGGTGGTGTTGATCATCAGCCCCTGGAACTACCCCTTCCAACTCTCGCTCATGCCGCTCGTCAGTGCCATCGCAGCCGGAAACTGTGCGGTAATCAAACCATCGACGCAGAGCAGTGCCACCTTCAGTGTCCTCGAGGAGCTGGTCACCTCCCTCTTCGACCCGGCCTATATCCAGGTGACTAGTGACCGGAGTGCCATCGACGAGGGGTGGGACCACATCTTCTTCACCGGTGGCAGTGAAGTCGGGACCATCGTGGCCACACGCGCAGCCGAGCGCCTGATCCCGGTCACTCTCGAGCTCGGCGGCAAGAGCCCCGCCATCGTCACAGAGAACGCCAACATCCCCCTCGCCGCGCGCCGGATCGCCTGGGGCAAGTTCCTCAACAGCGGACAGACCTGTGTCGCCCCCGACTACGTGCTGGTGGACAAGCGGATGAAGGGAGCCCTGGTCGAGGAGATGAAGAACGCCATCACGGCGATGTTCACCTCCGACCCCCTCTCCAGTGGCGACCTCGGCTCGATCATCAACGAGCGCCACTTCAATCGCCTCATCGCCCTCTTTGAAGATGGCACGCTGCTCTGGGGCGGGCAGATCGACCCCAAGAGGAGGCGGATCGCCCCCACCCTGATGGGAAACGTCGACCTCTCCTCCCCTCTGATGAAGGAGGAGATCTTCGGCCCGATCCTTCCGATCGTCGAGTTTGACGGGTTTGGTGAAGCCCTCGCCTTCATAGGAAAGCGGCCCCACCCGCTCGCTGCCTACCTCTTCAGCCAAGAGAAGGGGGAGCAGCGGCGCTTTGAGCGTGAGCTCATCTTCGGCGGGGGGTGCATCAACGATACGGTGATCCACCTCTCCAATCCCCGCCTCCCCTTCGGTGGCGTCGGCCCAAGCGGGATGGGCTCCTACCACGGCAAGGCCGGCTTCCTCGCCTTCAGCCACGTCAAGTCGATCAACAAGAGTTCCACCTTGATA
>CALFMX010000284.1 GCA_937902565.1 uncultured Spirochaetales bacterium | reverse complement strand
GCACAGCAGGCTGGCCCCGCTATGCCCGAATTGACTAGGAAGCCCTCGATGGTCTTCCACTATTCCAATCTCTCTATTCTTCCCTACGCTCAACTGTCATAAAACATCCGGCTCAACAAAGAACCTTCTCAATCGCTCCCTTCCTTCCGGTGGGGAGGGCCTTTAATAATACCCGACTTGCTTCTGCTCCGTCAAGGGACCTGAGCCCCTTATCCGAGTGAGCAACTCATGCTCAAGGCCAACAAGAGGGGATATTACACAGTTGCAGGCTTTTTGTCTAGCGCTTTTCGAATTATTTTTCCGAAAGGTTTTATCTCTATCAAAGAAAACAAATTACTATTTGCACTTTAAGGATTGAGAAAAATCCAGAATCGCACTATTGTAGAACTGGACAAGACAGGAGCACCTTCATGCATAATATCAGACGAGCAGTGGCGCAGGATATCCCGTATATCTACGAAATTGCCCTCAAGACGGCAATTGCCGGCCTCGATGGAAGTGACTACTACAGCGACCGATTCCTTGTCGGGCACTACTGGGCAGCCCCCTACTTCTTCTTTGAACCCGAACTCTGCTTCGTGGCACTGAACGAGGTCGCAAGACCTGCCGGGTACATCGTCGGCACCAGTGACACCCGTCGCTTCAACACCTGGCTGCAGGAGGTGTGGCTCCCGCCGCTCCAGCGCCACTACGCCACTCAGAGCGAATTCAAGAGCACTACGGAGCAGGAGCTTGTAAAGTCCCTGCTCAAAGGCCCCGGTGAGGGCCTGTGGCAGAATCTGGGCTACCCGGCACACCTCCATGTAGACCTGCTTGAGGAGCTGCAGGGCAAGGGGCTCGGAAGGGGCCTGATGCAGACCTTCATCAAGGCGGCGAAGAAGCGTGGGGCCGAAGGCATCCACCTGGGGGTCGATGGACGCAATGAGCGAGCCTTCGGCTTCTATGAGAAGCTGGGATTTACCATCCTTGAGCAGCAGAGCTGGGGATCCACCCTCGGCATGAAGCTGACGTAACTACCGGTCATCACCCCCCCACTTGATCCCAAGGAACTCCAGGTCACTGGCCAGCCTGTTGATGGCATTGGTCAACCTGACCGCCCGCTTCTGCTCCATCAATGTCTCGGAGCCTGCCTCCTGCATCCGCGCCACCACATCCAGGAGCGTCTGTTGCTGCCGCTCCAAGAGTGCAGTGGCCTGCCTGAGCTGTCGGATGTACGGCACCACGATATCATCGACCGGCTGGGCGTTGGGAAGGGAGCTCTCATCGAGGAGGTCAAAGCGCTCCAGCACCTTCGGTGCATAGGCATCGATGGAGAGGCTCCGGGTCACGAAGGAGGCGAACCACGGCGCGACATCCTTGTCCCCATGGACGATGAAGGCACGTGTGATCGGTTTCTTGAACGCCTGGATCCAGGTGATCAGCCCCTCTTGGTCGGCATGCCCGCTGATACCCGAAAGCTCGGCCACCTCACAGCGCACGTCGATCTGGTCGCCGAAGATCGTGACGTGGCGTGCCCCATCGAGGATCGAGCGCCCCAGCGTCCCGCCTGCCTGGTACCCGGAGAAAAGGACGGTACTCTCCGCTCTCCAGAGGTTGTGCTTGAGGTGGTGCTTGATGCGCCCCGCCTCACACATGCCGCTTGAGCTGATGATCACACAGCTCTCCTTGCGGCTGTTGAGGGCGATCGAGTCTGCCACATCGACGATGGTCACCAGCGAGGGGAAGAGGATCGGGTTGACGCCCCGGTTCACCAGTTCCATCGTCTCATCATCCATATAACCGAAGAGATTGCCCGCAAAGACCCGTGTCGCCTTCACCGACAGGGGGCTGTCGACGAAGACCGGGATCTCCTTGAACGTGGGACAGAGCCCCTCCTCGATGATGACGCGCAGGAGGTAGAGGATCTCCTGCGTCCGCCCGACGGCGAAGGCCGGGACGATGACGTTGCCTCCACGCTTGAAGGTCCGCTCGATGATCTGGGCAAGCTCCTCGGCCCGGATCCTGGTCGGCACATTGCTGCCCACCGCATGGGGAGGCAGGGTGTGGACCCGGTTGCCATAGGTGGACTCCATCACCACGTAATCGGCTTCCTCTATATAGGTGGGATCCTTGATCAACGGCTGGTCGAAGTTTCCGATATCCCCGCTGAAGACGAGCTTGCGCTCCTCTGCCCCCTCCCTCACCCACACCTCGACGGAGGCGGAGCCGAGCAGGTGACCGGCGTCCTGGAAGCGGATCGTGAAGTGTTCGTCGATCTCGTACATCTCCTCGTAGGAGCAGCTCTCGAAGTACGCCATCGCCTTTTGCGCATCCTCGACAGTGTAGAGCGGCTCCACCTCCGGCTCCCCGGCCCTCCGTGCCTTGCGGTTCTTCCACTCCGCCTCCGTCTCCTGGATATGCCCACTGTCGGCGAGCATGATCTCACAGAGATCGACGGTGGCGCTGGTGGCGAGAATCCGCCCCTTAAATCCACTCTTCACCAGAAGCGGGATGCGACCGGTATGGTCGATGTGGGCGTGGGTCACCACCAGATAATCCACCCGGGTGGCATCGAAGGCCAGACTGGTGCCGCACTCCTTCTCATCACTGCCCTGGGGCAGCCCGCAATCGACAAGGAGTCGCTTCTCCCCCGCTTCGACCATGAAGCAGCTACCGGTGACCATCTGTGCCGAGCCAAAGAATGTAATATGCATGTGCCTCTCTCCTACATCTATTAAGATACGCCCTCCCAACCGCCTTGGCAACTTATCAAAAAAGTTCCTCGGGTCACGTTCGACCCGAAGGAGTGCCCCTGAACACAGGTCTTGCTTGCAAATCGAGAGGCCATTGGGTATCCTTAGACCAGCAACAAGGAGGGGCACACACCATGGACCACGCAAAACTGAGGACACAGGAACTCCGCGTCAAACGCACCATAGAGGAGCTGGGGAAGAACAACATCGAGGGGCACTTCGTCCCCACGATTGCAGAGATCATCCCCACCCTCGAATCGATGATGGAGAGCGGCTCCACGGTAGGACTGGGAGGTTCGGCCTCCCTGGAGGAGGCGGGGGTCCTCGACTGGCTCAGAGGGGGGCGCTTCAAGCTCCTTGACCGGTACGCGGAGGGGCTGACTCCCGAGGGCGTACGTACGGTCTTCCTGGAGAGCTTTGACGCCGACACCTATCTTGCCAGCGCAAACGCCATCACCGAGCACGGTGAGATCTACTGCGTCGACGGACGCAGCAACCGCACTGCAGCGATGCTCTGGGGGCCTCGCCAGGTGATCCTGGTCGCCAGTTGGGACAAGATCGTCCCCGACCTGGTCAGCGCCATCCTACGCGTCAAGACCCTGGTCGCCCCGGCCAACGCTGCGAGGCTGGGGGTACAAACCCATTGTAGCAAGGAGGGGCTCTGCACCAGTCCGGTCTGCGATGGACGCCATCTCATGGCCCTCGACGGCGGTGGGTGCGAGCACACTATCTGTTCAAACTACGTCGTCTTCTCACGCCAGCAGACCAAGGGGAGGATGAAGGTCCTCATCGTCGGCGAAAGCCTCGGATACTAACAGCAAGGAGCCAGATACATGAGCGCATCATTTCAATACTATGCACCAACTGAAGTCGTTTTCGGCAAGGACACCGAGTCCAATGCCGGGTCATTGATCAAGAAGTACGGGGGGACGAAGGTCCTCCTCCACTATGGGTCTCAGAGCGCCAAGCGCAGTGGCCTGCTCGATCGCATCAAGGCGTCGCTTGAAGAGGCGGGGATCGGATGGGTCGAACTGGGGGGCGTGGTACCCAACCCCCGCCTCTCCCTCGTCCACACCGGCATCGAGCTTGGGCGGCGAGAAGGGGTCGACTTCCTGCTCGCCATAGGGGGCGGCTCGGTCATCGACAGCGCCAAGGCCATCGGCTACGGCCTCCATAACGAGGGCGAGGTCTGGGACTTCTATGCAGGAAAGCGCACACCCACCGGCTGCACTCCGGTGGCGGCGGTGCTCACCATCGCGGCCGCCGGCAGCGAGATGAGCAACTCAAGTGTCATCACCAACGAGGATGGGGACTTGAAGCGGGGGCTCAACACCGACTACTCGCGATGCAAGTTCGCTGTCATGAACCCCACCCTGACCTACACCCTGCCCTACTACCAGACGATGAGCGGGGTGGTGGACATCATGATGCACACCATCGAGCGCTACTTCATCGCAGGGGACACCATGGCCCTCACCGATGAGATGGCCGAGGCGTTGCTGCGCGTCGTCATGGGCGCTGCACGGACATTGAAGGTGAAGAGTGACGACTATGATGCGCGGGCCAACCTGATGTGGGCGAGCTCCCTCTCCCACAACGGGCTCACCGGCTGCGGGAACGAGCACCGCGGAGACTGGGCCCCCCACCAGCTCGAGCACGAGATGGGCGGGATGTTCGATGTCGCCCACGGGGCGGGCCTTGCCGCCATCTGGGGCAGTTGGGCGCGGTTTGTCTACAAGGAGCGTCCCGACCGCTTTGCCCGATTCGGGGGGCGGGTCCTCGGCCTGAAGGCAAGCGGGGATGTCCTCTCTGATGCCAAGGCGGCCATCGCCGCGCTACTGGACTTCTTCAGGGAGGTCGATATGCCGACCACCTTCGCCGAGCTCGGGATCCACCCCACAGCCGAGCAGATCGAGGAGATGACGGTCAAGGCGACATTCTTCGGAAAACGGACCCTGGGGAATGTGATGGTCCTCGGCCACGACGAGATCCGCGCAATCTATACCGACGCTGCTCACGCCTGAGTGGTATGTTTCCAGAGGTGGAGCAGCAACTGCTGCTCCAGTGTCCGGCGGGGACCCTTCCGGTCCGCGTCGCGCCTGAGGCGCGCCAGGCCGTTGCGGCGCAAGAAGGAGCGATAGAGGCGGATCGCCGCCAGGTCCTCACTATCGGAGCCCTCAAGCAGCTGGCCTGACCGCAACTTGAGCAGGTCCAGCGCTTCACTGCGGCTCACTGTCTGAATCCCTTTGGCGTCCATGATCTCATGGAGGTTTGAGAGCTGCTCATAGCTGAGGGAGAAGAGGAACTCATCGAGGGCCCAGACCACCTCCTCTTCCCCACCATGCTCATCGAGGAAGGAGTGCCACTCATCGGGGAGGCGGAAGGAGAGCTTGAGCAGCTCCACCGTCCCCAGCAGTGTGCCGAGGGTCGGGACAAGCGTATGGCGCACATCCCAGAGTTGCTGCAAGAGCGGGGCGAACGACGTCGCCTCGGCGTTGGTGCGCTCCTCCCACATCACCACCAGGTCCCGTGTCGCCCTCCTCGTCCAGCTCTCCTTTCCATCGGAGTCACTGATGATGGAGATGTAGAGGTCCTCGGCCATCAGGGAGAAGAGGATGGCGTGGTAGCAGTCAAGGATCTCCTCGTAGATGGTGATGAGCCACCCCTGCTGGGCGAGCTTGATGAGAAAGCCGAAGAGGTGGAGCTTGCTGACGGTGAACGAGCGCCCCAGCGATGCCTTGACCGGAAGGTTCACCACCTCCTCGATGCCCTGGTTGGAGAGCTTGGCTGCCAGGGTATCAAGGGTGCGGGGAAAGGAGGAGAAGCCGAGGTCGGTCGTCAATGAAGAGGTCCGCCCCACGATGGCGGCAAGGCTCTTCAGGTCCTCGACGCGGGTATCGATGATCTGGACAAAGTCGAGGCGCTCTGAGGACAGGAGCGCCCGTCCCTTTTCCAGGGTATCTCGTTCAGCTGCAGTAAATGCAATGATATAGTTCACAGAGCAGGACCTCAAATTTCGTGTAATGGTCAAACCATACGGCCTCATGGCAAAAAAGTCCAGTCTGGATGGCTGGGGCGCTGAGGGTAAAAAAATATGCCATCGGCCCAACAGGCAAGGATGGCATGGTGATGGTTACATTCACGATCGTTGATGGTGACGGGGCAAGACTACTCCATGAAGAGGTGGACGACCTCCTCGCTGTCACGGGCCTGCTCCAGAAGGCGGCGGAAGATCTTGGAGGTACAGGAGCGGGCGATGGAGGCGAGCAGTTCGACGTGGGCAGAGGCCTGCTTGGTCGGGGCCAGGACCAGGAAGAAGATCCGGCTCATCTCGCCGTCGGGGGAGTCGAAGTCGATGGGGAGGCGGCTGATGCCGAGGACCATCGTCACCTGGTCGATGACATCGCTCTTGGCGTGCGGGATCGCGATGCCATTGCCGATACCGGTGGAGCCCAGGCTCTCACGGGCCAGGACGGCATCGAGGATCTGGTCCCCCTGGGCAGGGGAATAGCCCCTGGCGTCCACCAGGGTATCGACCAATTCGACGATGATGCCGTGCTTGTCGCTGCTCAGAAGCGGCACCTTGACCAAATCCTTATCCAATACATCAAGTACGTTCATGCACAGCTCCTTACGCTTCAAACTCATACCAGATATCATCATCGTCCCTGACGACCAATACCGGGCAAGGGGCGGTCCGCATCATCCGGTCGGTCTCGCTTGCAAGCTCCTCCCGGCGGCTGCGGATATCGGTGATGCCTCCGAGGACCAGGAGGTCGGCGCCCTTCTCCTTGAGCAGCTCCTTCACCACCACGTGTACCGTTCCCTCAAGCTTCACGGTCTCGATCTCGACATCCTTCTGTTCGGCGAGGCGGCAGGCGTGGTTGAGGTAGCGATCGGCATCGAGGGCGAGGTCTCGTTGGTACTCATCCCGTTCGACCGCCACGAAGATTCCTGCCTTGACCAGCTCGCTGAGCGCGCGGGTGTTGATGACATAGACCGCGGTGAGGGACGCCTCATGTTCCTTCGCCAACTTGATCGCATACATCATTGCGGTCATCGAACTCTCCGACCCATCGACATACACGACAATCTGCTTAAACGGAACTCCCATGGAAGTCCTCCTTATGCACTCTATCATTACTTTGCAGAGATTTCAAAGCCCTGCTCTCCTCTTCGACTCGATCCATGCGGTCCTTGACCACCTTGAGCAGGATGAAGTTCTCCCGCTCCTGCTCCTCGATGCGCCCGCGCATCCAGGCCATCGTCTCCTTGTTGTCGGGGATGACAATCTTCTCGAGGGCGTTGACCTTACGGATCGTCTTCTTCACCTCACGCGCCAGGCGCATGATCGAGACCTTCAATTCGGCAAGCCGGCCCATCAGCTGCAGCGTCGTGCGGTAGCGATCGATGGAGAGCTCAGCGAGGATCGAGGTATCCTCGCTGCTGAAGTAGGGGCTGTTGTCGGTGAAGGTCGTCTCGACGCGGGGCACCGAGACCCCCATGACACGCCGCGAGCCGAGGTTGATCGAGTAGTCGATGTTCACGGCCCCTGCGAGGTTTCCCACCCGCAACCTCCCCATCTGCATGATGGCGTCGCTGAGCGAGCTCTGCGCCTCGGCGAGCGCGGTGACGACCCGACCCTCGTAGTCGACCGCCTGGTCGACGAGGGTGAGCAGCTCCCCGACGAGGATCGAGCGCTTCTGGTCGAGCAGCTCATGCCCCAGTTCGGCGAACTTCAGGTCATCGGCCAATTTGAGCAGGTTGCTCCGAGTCGGTGCTAGGTTGGTCTTCACAGCGCTCCTTACTTGCCGTAGTGTTCGGCGATCTCATCGTCGGTGAGGCGCTGCAGCTCCTCTGCAGGCAGCTTGGAGAGCGCTTCCCAGGCGAGGTCGAGGGTCTCGTCGATGGATCGGTCCTCATCGAAACCCTGCTTGACGAATCGGTTCTCAAAGAAGGTACCAAACTCAAGGTACTGCTGGTCCAGTGCAGTAAGCTCCTCCTCCCCGATGACGCTGGCAAGGTTCTGTACGTCCTTGACGTGGCTGTAGGAGGCGAAGAGCTGGTTGGCGAGGTGGGGGTGATCACTTCTCGTCATCCCCTCCCCGATCCCGTCCTTCATCAGGCGCGAGAGCGAGGCATTGCTTTCCTGGCGCGGGTCGCACACGCCCGTCACCTTGCCGCCGCGCAGCACCGTGCAGGCCGAGCACAGGGCGCGGATCTCGTGCAGCTTGTGGCTGATGTAGAGGATGGAGCAGCCTTCGGCCGCTAGTTTCTTCAGCACCACAAACAGCTTTTCCACCGCCTGGGGCGTGAGCACCGAGGTCGGCTCGTCCAGAATCAGCAGGCGCGGGTTGGTCAGCAGGGCGCGGATGATTTCCACGCGCTGCATCTCGCCCACCGACAGGGTGTGGACCGGGCGCAGCGGATCGATGTCCATGCCGTATTCGCTGCCCACTTCGGTGATGCGGCGCGTCACGTCGGCCAGCGGCATGCCCTTGTCCAGGCCCAGCCAGACGTTTTCGGCCACGGTCAGCGTGTCGAACAGGCTGAAATGCTGGAACACCATGCTGATGCCCAGCTGGCGCGCCTCCT
>CALFMX010000283.1 GCA_937902565.1 uncultured Spirochaetales bacterium | reverse complement strand
ATTTTTATTATGACGCATGCCCTCTTGAAGGTTAGATTAATTATGAGTCATTGCGGATGATTGAAATATTTATAAAACGCACTATAATTAGTGCATAATGAAAACAAAACAGCGTGCATCCTATGTTGAATTCCTTACAGCCTTCTCTCCCATGTGCTGTTTTTCCCTCAATCAAATACTGCATGCAGCTGACCAATCAATAAGTAGAAACACCATCGGCCGATGGGTGAAAGAGGGGAAATTGGTACGCCTTCGCCAAGGGTGGTATTCGTTTGGTCAGATGAAAGGGGAACCTGATGTCCCTCTATACTGTGCAAACCGGATCTATGCCCCTTCATACATCAGCGTGCATACCGCGCTCTCCCTCTACGGGATGATTCCTGAGGCAGTGGTTCAGCTCACGAGTGTAACCTCACGCACTACCGCGTATTTTGAAAACCCCTTCGGGCAATTCACCTATAGATCAGTCAAGGAAGAGCTGATGTTCGGGTATACCTTCAAGGCGTCCACGCTTGAGAGTCATCGCTCCATCATGATTGCCCTTCCCGAAAAGGCTTTGCTCGATCTGCTCTATCTCTACCCACAATATAAGAGCCCGGACGACATGCGGGAGCTGCGCCTTGATACCGATGAGATCGATGTTGGGCGCCTTGATGCCTATACCCAACGCTTCGGTGTCAAGGCATTGGAAACACGAGTTCACGCCCTGAAGGAGGCGTATGGCCTATGATCGAATTTGACGCGCTGCGCAATTATTTTCCCCCGATGGTACAAGAACAAGCCACCTTGATCCCCTATATGATCAAAGAACTCATACAGTGCCAGATTCTTGAATTCCTCTCCCATAGCCCATACGTTTCAACGCTCTCTTTCATAGGTGGTACCAACCTCCGGTTGGTGAGCCAGATCGATCGATTCAGCGAAGACCTTGATTTTGACTGCAAGGATATGGGTCGTGATGAGTTTCTCTCTCTGACAGACTCAGTCGTCGATTATCTGGCTCGTCTCGGATATAGCGTACACGCAAAGGAGAAGGAGAGTGATGCACTTGTAGCGTATCGGTGCAGTATATACTTTCCTGAGCTCCTCTTCTCCTTGGGGCTGAGAGGCTATCGCAATGCTCGATTCATGGTGAAGGTAGAGATGCAGGATCAGGGCTTTGCCTACGATACCCAGCCTGTCTTCATCCGGCGCATGGGATTCTACTTCCCATTCCCGGCTCCGCCGATGGAGGTTCTCACCGCGATGAAACTATCGGCCCTCCTCTCAAGAGCAAAGGGTAGGGACTTCTACGATGCACTCTTTTTGCTTCATCGCAGCGACCCCTGCTACGGTTTTTTGGAGCAGAAGTGTGGTATCAGGGGCAAGGAGCAGCTCAAGGCCTCGTTGTTTGAATTGGTGGAACGGACAGACTTGAAGAAGAAGCAACAGGACTTTGAGCACCTGCTCTTTGACAAGAGGCGCAGTAGCTCCATCCTCTCCTTCGCCTCGTTCATCGGGCAGTGGTAGGCTGCAGGGAGCGCAGGACGATTGCAATTGTCGTTCAATAGAACCATAATCGCCCTATATGAGACAGTTCAGGCAGCGTGGGATCATCCTCGCCACTATCATGGTCCTCCTCCTCACCTCGTGTTCGAAGAAGGGGGTCGAGCCACAGTCCCAATCCTTTCTGATGCTCGGCACGGTGTGCCGCATCTCCATCTACGACAAACCGAGCGACACTGCCTTCAAGGCGGCATTTGGGCGTATCAGGGAGATCGAGGAGCGCATGAGCCTCCACAAGGAGAGCAGCGAGATCTCCCGCGTCAACCGGGAGGCGGGCAAGAGCGCGGTCGCGGTCTCCCCCGATACCTTCCTTGTCGTCGAGAAGGCCCTCGAGATCGCCCGCCTCTCCGGCGGTGCATTCGACCCGACGGTCGCTCCATTGGTGGAGGCGTGGGGCATCGGGGGGGACAATCCCAGACGCCCCGGCAGAGAGGAGCTTGAGACCCTCCTCTCTCTGGTGGGCTATGAGCGGGTCACCCTCGATAAAACGGCCCAGACCATCTACCTTGCTGATGAGGGCATGGCCCTCGACCTCGGGGCCATCGCCAAGGGGTACGCTGCCGATGAGGCGGCGCGGGTACTCAAGGAGCATGGGGTGGGGTCGGCGATCATCAACCTCGGTGGCAACGTCCTCACCGTGGGGAGGAAGGTCGACGGCTCGCTGTGGAAGATCGGGATCCAGGATCCCGAGGCCGAGCGGGGGGGCTACGCCCTGATCGTGGAGCTCGAGGATACGAGCCTGGTCACCAGCGGGCCCTATGAGCGCTTCTTCACCCTCGAGGGGGAGACCTACCACCACATACTCGATACCGCCACCGGCTACCCGGTGGTCAATGACCTGATCAGTGCCTCGATCATCACCGAGAGCTCCTTCCTCGCC
Organism: uncultured Spirochaetales bacterium; assembly: GCA_937902565.1. Lineage (GTDB taxonomy): Bacteria > Spirochaetota > Spirochaetia > Sphaerochaetales > Sphaerochaetaceae > Sphaerochaeta. The sequence goes on along the minus strand of CALFMX010000283.1, from coordinate 5,909 downwards.
GATGCGCTCTCAACCACCCTCTATGCCCTGGGCCGGGAGGAGGGGCTCTCCCTCATCGAATCACTGGAGGGGGTGGAGGCGATTGTGTTCACCGGCCAGCACCGCATCATCACAAGTTCGGGGGCCCCGGCGTTCACCATCACCGATGAGCACTACCACCGGTAGGAGTTGTCTTGTGGTGGCAGTTCGTGATATCATGAGCTAGATTCACCATATCAGTAATATATTGATATTAAATTACTGATATGGACAGTTAATGCTACTAAAAATGCTGGTAATGCGTGTTTTAGGGAGGATGCCATGGTTGGTACACACCAAGAGATTTCTTACATTGTTCGAGAGCCTCGAGAGAAGGATCTCTCACTGGCCCAACAGCTCTTTTCGATGAAGTATGTCAACTGTGCCCGTCGTTTCCACCACCAGATCCCCGGCTACCGGATGAGCCCGCTTCAGGGGCTTCCCAGCCTCGCCACGATGTTCGAGGTCGGCGGTATCTGGACCAAGGATGAGTCCAGCCGTCTGACGCTCAACAGCTTCAAGGTCCTCGGCGGCTCCTTTGCCCTCTATCGCTATCTGCAGAAGCAGCTGGGCATCCTCGGTGAGGATACCCCCTTCGCCTACCTCGCAAGCGAAGAGGTCAAGGAGAAGGTCGGTGATATCACCTTTGCCAGCGCCACCGACGGCAACCATGGGCGCGGGATTGCATGGGCCGCCAAGAAGCTCGGCTTCAAGTGCGTCATCTACGTCCACTCCGAGACCAGCGCCCGGCGCATCGACGCCATCAAGAGCAACGACGCCACCGTCGTCGTGGTCGACGGCAACTACGACGATGCGGTCCGTCAGGTCGCCCTTGATGCACAGAAGAACGGATGGACGGTTGTCAGCGACACCAGCTGGGACAACTATACCGAGATTCCCACCTGGATCATGCAGGGCTACCTCACCCTCTTTTCTGAGGCGCAGGAGCAGTTTTCCGGCATGGGGATCGTCAAGCCGACGCACGTCTTCATCCAGGCCGGGGTAGGGGCGCTCGCCGCCTCGATCATCGGCTACTACCACGCCCTCTTCGGCCAGGATGCCCCGAAGTGCATCGTGGTCGAGCCGGACAAGGCCCCCTGTATCTTTGAGAGTGCCCTTGCTGATGAGAAATCCCCCCGTTCGGTCACCGGTGCACTGGATACCATCATGGCGGGCCTCGCCTGTGGCGACCCCAGCCCGATCGCCTGGGACATCCTTCATGAGCTTGCCGATGCCTTCCTGATGGTCCCCGACTATATCGCTGCCAAGGGGATGCGCATGTATGCCACCCCGCTTGCCGGCGACCCCTTGATCATCAGCGGGGAGAGTGGGGCGGTCACCCTCGGTGCCTTTGCCTCCATCATGCAGTACTCTGAGCTCAAGGATCTCAAGGATGCGCTGGGACTGACCAAGGAGAGCCAGGTGCTCTTCGTCAACACCGAGGGCAACACCGACCCGATCCACTTCCGCCAGATCATTTGGGAGGGGGCCAACCCCGTACCCGAGGAGTACTGGATCAACCGCTGATCAGAGTCGGACCCATACACAGACACCGCGCCACCCAATGGCGCGGTCTTCGTTTATAGGGCGTAGAGGAATCCGACAGTCGAGGTGAGGATGCCCAGTAGCGGCAGTGCCGCGTTGAACCCTCCGGCAGCCGAGGACTCCCCGATGGCATAGAGCAAGAGGGGTAGGTCCATCTTCACAAAGAGGCCGAAGGGGCCTCCCTTGATCCAGTACTCCCCCTTGACGACCCCACCAGCCAGGCCGACGGCGTACTCAGAGAAGTCGGAGAAGAGGGTGGTACCGAGCCCCAGTTTCAGGCTGAAGTCCGATCCCAGGTTGATGGGAACGGTGATATCAGCCGTCATGGAGAAGATGCTGTCCTCGATGTTCAAGTCATCGTTGTCTGAGAGTGCATCGATGTACGTGATGCCAGCGGGGAAGTTTGCACCGATGTCGAGGGCAACCGGACCGAGGTGGCCGTCGACTACCACACCGGTCGACAAGAAGCCCAGCTGGGCACCAATGGCAAATGAGGAGGGTCGAGCAAGGGCGGGGGACATGAGCGTGACGAGGATGACGAGGATGGAGAGTGTGCGTTTCATATGGTGCCTCCTACAAAGGGTCTCTATGGAAAGTATAGGATAAATTGTGGATTGACAAGAGTGCAACCCTTGACAAATCAACAGGTTCAGCATATTGTGACTATACAAGTTGCACAAGATATAATTGAAAGCAACATAATAGGAGGATTCCATGACACTCTATGAATACAATGTCCCGCTCAAGGATGGCACACAAGGCAATCTCTCACAGTACAAGGACCAGGTGCTCCTGATCGTGAACACCGCCACACAGTGTGGCTTCACCCCCGAATACAAGGAGCTCGAGAAGATCTACGAGACATACCATGCAAAGGGGTTCGAGATCCTTGATTTCCCCTGCAACCAGTTCAAGGAGCAGGCCCCGGAGTCGATCGATGAGATCGACCGGATCTGCACGCTGAACTGGGGGACCACCTACCCGCGCTTTGGGAAGATTGAGGTCAACGGGGCAGGGGAGCTGCCGCTCTACACCTACCTCAAGAGCAAGCAGAGCTTCTCAGGCTTTGAGAAGACACACAAGCTCACCCCGATCCTCGAGGGCCTCATGGCCGACCGTGATCCCGACTACCAGAACAACAGCAACATCAAGTGGAACTTCACCAAGTTTTTGGTGGACCGCAAGGGGAACGTCGTTGCTCGCTTCGAGCCGGGCCAGGACCTGGCCAAGGTGAGTGCAGCGATCGAGGCTCTGCTCTAAGACGCCAACCAGTTCATTGTAGGCGCAACGATGCCCCGGGCCATAGGTCCGGGGTTTTCTTAGGTATCGGGTTGATTTGCAGTATCTTCTCATACCTATGCTGATGGCTGTCATATCCGGGATGGCCAGCGCTGTGTATCTGCGCTCGGACGGTGTCGATGGGGGGATTGTCTTCTGCTTGGGTACAGAGAGCAATTCGATTCTTCACATCCGCTTCCATCGGTATGGGAGGAGTATACTCTGTCCCTCCGGTGATCACGGGAACGCCGCGAATCCTCCCCCCATACTCATAAAACCCCTCATTGACCAATCGTGCGATATGAGAGAGGAGATGGTAGTCGCTTTTTGCAGCAATGATATCTTTGTCCAGGATGAATTCCCATGCGTGTTTCAGGTTGACGATCTTCTGTATATCTGATGGGGTAACCCCAGTCACTTTACCATTCTCAAGAATTTACATCCCGATCTACCAAGTCATGTTCTTCCAGAGGGATTGAGCAATAGAGAGATGCCCGATAGCCCTCTATCGGCGATTGTTCTCCACCGCCAGGGCGATGGCCCCCTTCAAGGCTGCGTCGTGGCCTTCAAAGAGGGTCCACCTTGGAGAAAGCCGCTCTGTGAGGCGGCTTTGGATATAGCGGTCCTTCTCCAGCACACCCCCTCCCAGGCCGAGGTGGTGGGGCCAGGAGGGAGGAAGGCGGGCCTCGGTTGCCTCGACCAGCTCAATGAGGTGGGAGACCGCCCCGTCCAGGATCCGGGTGGCCAGCTCATCCCCGCCTTCGGCCGCATCGGTGACAGCGGGGGCAAGGGAGGCGATCTGGGCCTTGGTCCGCTCCTTGTCATTGGCCCAACCGATGAGATTCTCTAGGGCGGTGAGCTTGAGCTGGCCTGTGATGGCCTGGCCCAGGATTGTTGGGCACCCCCGCCCTTCGGCTGCCAGCAGGCTCCCCCTGATCGCCTCCTTGGCAATCCACCACGCCGAGCCCTCATCACCGAGGATCGCACCGAAGCCACCGCTACGAACAATCGCTCCCTCCTTGTTGCGCCCGATGCAGATCGAGCCGGTGCCGCTGATGAGGCAGAGGCCTGCCGGCTGGGGGAGGGTACCCGCCAAGAGGGCGAGCCCATCGCTTGTGAGGAGGGTGTGTACCTGTCCGTTGAAGTACCCATCAAAGAACGCGCTCCACATCTGCTCCTCACTGTGGCGTCCAAGGCCGGCACTGGAGAAGCAGCAGCCGCCGATGGGGTAACCCTCATAGGAGGCGAGCGCTTCATCCAGGAGTGCCCGTACATGATCTTTTGCACTCTCTTCTCCCACTGCGTAGATGTTCGAGCTCTTCGCCTCCCTGCGCTCAAGGAGGGTGCCATCGCCGAGAGCGATGCCCACCCTGGTACGGGTCCCCCCGCCGTCGATGCCGATGTAGATCGTTTCCATGGCCCTAGTATGGAAGAGGCGGGGCGATCAGGCAAGGGGAAGCTTGCCTCGCTCAGCTGTTGTGGTATGCTACAGCAGGGGGCAGAGTGATGAGAATAGGATTGGATCGGTTATCAGAGCTGGACCTCGGCGATCGGCGGGTAGGGTTGGTGACCAACGATGCTGCCTTTGACTCCCGGTGGAGGCGCAGCAAGGATGTGGTGGCACAGCTCTCCAACCTCGTAGCCCTCTACGCTCCCGAGCATGGCCTCGGTGGTGCAATCGGGGCCGGTGATCGCTTCTCTGATACCATCGATCGCGAGAGTGGACTGCCGGTACGCAGCCTTTACCGGCAGGAGAGCCTGGCTCTCGACCGCTCACGGTTTGAGGACATCGACCTCCTCATCTTCGATATCCAGGATGTGGGGGTGCGCTTCTACACCTACATCTCCACCTTGCGCCAGCTCTTGGCCCAGGAGGTCCCGGTTTTGGTGCTCGACCGCCCCAATCCCCTCGGTGGGGAGCGTGTGGAGGGGGTGGCGCTGGGTGCAGCGTATGAGAGCTTCGTCGGCCCGAGAGGGCTGCCGACCCGCTATGGGCTGACCATCGGGGAGTTGGGAGCGTGGATGAAGGAGACCTATGCTCTGCCGGCAGAGTACTCGGTGCTCTGGGCAGAGGGGTGGAGGCGCAGCTTCCTCTGGGATGATACAGGCCGGCCCTGGGTGATGAGCAGCCCGGCCCTTGCCCACCGCGATGCCCTCTTCTGCTACGCCGGCTTCTGTCTCCTTGAGGGGACCAACCTCAGTGAGGGGCGGGGGACGAGTGCCCCCTTCGAGCTCTTCGGCGCCCCGTTCATCGACCGCATGCTCCTCTGCCAGGAGGTGAGTGCCTTAGGGTTGGAGGGCGTGGTCTTCACCCCGGTCTCCTTTGTCCCGGCAGCGAGCAAGTGGGCCGGAGAGCTCTGCCACGGCCTCTATGCCCACATCACCGACCACCGCCTTGCTGCCGGCCAGGTGCAGGACCGCCTCCACCGGCGCGCCGCGCGCCGCCGAGGAGACGGCGCAGACCTTCGAGTCGGCCACGGTCGACGAGATGTTCGACTTCATCGATCGAGAGCTCGGGATGTGACGCGTCAGATGACCAGCCGTCCCCAGCCGACAGACGGGCGAGTTCACGTGACCGACCAGGACAAGCTCCTCGACTACCTCAAGCGCGTCACCGCCGACCTCCAGCAGACGCGCCAGCGCCTGCGCGAGGCCGAGTCCGGCCGGCAGGAGCCCGTCGCGATCGTGGCGATGAGCTGCCGCTTCCCCGGCGGCGCCGGCTCCCCCGAGCAACTCTGGGAGCTGCTGGCCGAAGGCCGCGACACCTGGCAGGGCAAGACCCGCGAGCTGACCCTGCTCCCCGATCAACCCTATCGCGTGTGGCGCCTGTCGCTGCGCGGATGACACCGAATTCCCTGCCATGATCAGCGAAACCCAGCCCATCCAGGACGACGGCCTCTGGTACAAGGATGCGGTCATCTACCAGTTGCACGTCAAGTCCTTCTTCGACTCGAACGACGACGGCGTCGGCGACCTGCCCGGCCTCGTCTCCAAGCTGGACTACATCGCCAACCTGGGCGTCAACACGATCTGGCTGCTGCCCTTCTATCCCTCGCCGCGCCGCGACG
>CALFMX010000282.1 GCA_937902565.1 uncultured Spirochaetales bacterium | reverse complement strand
TTCTGGAGGTATTACAATGAATGAGAAACCCAAGCATTTTACTTTACAGGGGACCTTTGGAGGCGGTGAGATAAATACTCTGGTCAGATGGCTCTAATCTATTGTACCATTGACCCATTATGGGGCTCGCCCCCAACAGCAGTGAGGTACCTGAGAATGAAGAACGTTGTGTTGATCCCCGACTCCTTCAAGGGGACGATGTCCAGTGAAGAGATTTGCGCCATCATGGAGCGCTCCATCAAGGCCCACTACCCCGATGCTACGGTAACGAGCATTCCGGTCGCTGACGGTGGCGAAGGGAGCGTCGATGCCTTCCTCCAGGCCCTCGGGGGGGAGAAGCGTACCCTCCGTGTCCAAGGCCCCTACCGTGAGGAGATGGAGGGCTTCTACGGCGTCGTCAAGGAGACGACCGCAGTCGTCGAGATGGCTGCCTGCGCAGGCCTCCCCCTCGTCGGCGATCGCCTCGACCCCTCCTTGACCACCACCTACGGTGTTGGCCAATTGATCCTCGACGCGGCACAGTGCGGGGCGAAGACGATCATCGTCGGCCTCGGCGGCAGCGCAACCAACGATGGAGGATGCGGGGCGGCAGCGGCGTGCGGGGTGGGCTTCTTTGACAAGGATGGCAAACCGTTCGTCCCCACCGGGGCAACGCTCAAGGACGTGGCACGCATCGACGTCTCAACCCTCGCCCCTGAGCTCGAGGGGGTCACCATCACCACGATGTGCGATATCGACAATCCCTACTGGGGCCCGACCGGGGCCGCCCACATCTTCGGGCCACAGAAGGGAGCCGATCCTGAGATGGTGGCCTTCCTCAACGATTCGATGAAGAGCTTTGCCGATATCATCAAGCGCGATACCGGTGTCGATGTCCAGGCAATCCCGGGAAGCGGGGCAGCCGGCGGCATGGGCGGCGGCATGGCGGCCTTCTTTGGCAGCGAGCTGCAGATGGGGATTGAGACGGTCCTCGACACGGTGAACTTCGACGCCCTGCTCTCTGACTGCGACCTGGTCCTCACCGGTGAGGGGAAGATCGATGGCCAATCGCTGCGTGGCAAGGTGGTCATCGGGGTAGCCCGGCGCACCAAGGTCCAGAATGTACCGACCCTGGCCATCGTCGGAGACATCGCCGATGACGTCGAAGGGGCCTACGATTTGGGCGTCAGCGGGATCTTCTCGATCAACCGCCTGGCCATCCCCTTCAAGGAAGCAAAGGTGCGTGCCCCCCTGGATATGGAGAAGACCATCGATAATTTGATGAGATTCTACAAACGAATGGGGCTGTGAGTACAGGTAGTTGCCATTAGCAAATAAAAGCAGTACCTTGTATGACAGAATAAAAAACCAATGAAGTTAGGATATAAACCTAAGAGGAGAATGAAATGGCAGTCACAGCAACAAAGAGTACATACGAAGCTGAGGTTTTGAAGAGCACCGTCCCCGTGGTCGTGGACTTTTGGGCAGCATGGTGTGGCCCGTGCCGGATGCAGGGACAGATCCTTGACCAGCTCGAGAAGGAGTTCAGCGCCGACCAGTTGAAGATCGTAAAGGTCAACGTCGACGAGGAGGGTGAGCTCGCCATGACCTTCGGTGTGCAGTCGATCCCCACCCTGCTCTTCTACAAGGATGGCAAGGTCGTCGACAAGGCAATCGGTGTGCGCGACGCAGCCACCATCAAGAAGGCGTTCGGTCTCTAAGCGAGAGGAAACGTCGAGAGAGGGCCCGCAGGCAGCTGCGGGTCTCTTCTTTTACCCGACGTTTCTCTAAATAGAAACTTTTTTGCACAAAACGCTTGACACTGTGTTTCTGCATACAGTAACATCTGGACCCAAGGAGAAACACACCATGCAGAACCCACTTACCAAAGAGATCAACACAACCAATGCCCCTGACAAAGCGGGCCACTTCGGAGAATTCGGCGGCTCCTATATCCCCCCACAGTTGCAGGCCGTCATGGACGAGGTGACTCGTGCCTACGAGGAGATTGTCCAGGACCCGGCGTTCCTCGAAGAACTGAGCGACCTGCTCCACCACTACGTCGGTCGTCCCTCGCCCGTCTACCACGCCAAACGCCTCAGCGAAGCGGTGGGCGGAGCCCAGATCTACCTCAAGCGCGAGGACCTCAACCACACCGGGGCTCACAAGATCAACCACTGCATCGGTGAGGTCCTCCTTGCCAAGCGGATGGGAAAGAAGAAGGTCATCGCCGAGACCGGTGCCGGCCAGCACGGCGTGGCCCTTGCAACCGCAGCGGCATTGCTCGGCCTCGATTGTGACATCTACATGGGTGCGGTGGATATCAAGAAGGAGGCCCCGAACGTCAGCCGGATGAAGATCCTCGGGGCTCAGGTCATCAGTGTCGAACGGGGGACAAAGACCCTCAAGGACGCCGTCGATGCAGCGTTCGAGGCGTACCTTGAAGATCCACATGACCAGATCTACTGCATCGGTTCGGTGGTGGGACCCCACCCCTTCCCGATGATGGTCCGTGATTTCCAGAGCGTCGTCGGCGTCGAGGCGAGGCGGCAGATCCAGGAGATGGCCTCCAGGCTCCCCGATGCGGTGGTCGCCTGTGTCGGAGGTGGGTCGAACGCGATGGGGATTTTCAGCGCCTTCCTCGATGATGAAGGCGTGAAACTCTATGGCGTCGAGCCGGCCGGCAAGGGGTTGGACACCCCGCTCCACGCAGCCACGCTGACCAAGGGGTCACCGGGGATCCTCCACGGCTTCAAGAGCTACCTCCTGCAGGATGAGAGCGGTGAGGCGCTGCCGGTCTACTCGATCGCAAGCGGGTT
>CALFMX010000281.1 GCA_937902565.1 uncultured Spirochaetales bacterium | reverse complement strand
TGAGGACACACACCCATGATTTCATCGCTAGAGACCGAACGTTTGCTCCTGCGCCGATTCACCACACGCGACGTGGAAGGATTGCTTGAGCTCCACGCTGATCCGGAGGTGAATCGCTTCCTGCCGTGGCATCCCTTGGAAACGTTGGAGGATGCCTATGATTTCTATGAGCGTACCTATGAAACCGATGACGGGGGGTATCGGTATGCCATCTGCCTGAAGGAGAATGACCGGGTGATCGGGTACGTCCACGTCAAGGGCGATGAGAGCCGGGACATGGGCTATGGGCTGAGACGGGAGTTCTGGAACAGGGGAATCGTGACCGAGGCGTGCAGGGCCGTGATCGGTCAGTTGGAGCGTGATGGCGTACCGTACATCACGGCAACCCACGATATCGACAATGCAGCCAGTGGCAGGGTCATGCAGAAGCTTGGCATGAGCTATCGGTATACCTACCGGGAGCTGTGGCAGCCAAAAGGTCTGCCGGTCACCTTCAGGATGTACCAACTGAACCTGGACGGCAACAGTGGACGTACGTATGAGGGGTACCGCCAGCGCTACCCGGAGAACGTTGTGGAGGTGTGTATCGGGAATATTCAAGAGAGTGGACCATATGGCTCGAACTGCCCGATCGTCGATACGAAGACCTGGACGATCTGCGGGTCGTAGAGGATGCCACGATTGTTGAAGATCTCCTCGATGGCCTCCTCCTTTGCCATGGGCGTACGGTAGGGACGCGGGCCGGTCATCGCATCGTAGCTATCGGCGATGGCGATAATCCGCGCCTGGTAGGAGATCTGTTCCGCCTTGAGGCCTTGGGGGTAGCCCGATCCATCCCACCGCTCATGGTGCTCGAGGATGGCGAGGGCGAGGTCACTGAACTCAGTCACTGCACTGAGAATCCGATATCCGATCTCGGGATGGCGTTTCACCTCGACCCACTCCGCGCTGTCGAGCTTGCCGGGCTTGTTGAGGATTGTCTCCCTGATGCCGATCTTGCCGATGTCGTGCATCAAGCCGGCGGTCCTCATCCGGTTCACCTCCCGTTCGGAGAGCTCGAGCTGTTGGGAGATAAAGGCGCAGAGCTCACTGACCCGCCGTGAGTGTTGTCGCTGTTGATGAACTCCCTCTTTGCAAAGAGGGAGTTCATCAACAGCGACACCGACTTGCTCTTGGCACTGGCACTCTCATAGAGCTTGGCACGTCCCATCATCTCCTCGGCACGCCTGAGCATGTCAGCAGGTGATTCATCGAGGAGGGTTCGGTGAGCCACCCCCGAGGAGAGGGAGAGGTGGAACGTTGAAAACGTGATCTCCTTGGCTGCCTCCTCTACCCGCCTGATGAACGCTTCGGCGGTCTCCTCATCCTTGCCCACCATGAGGAAGGCGAACTCATCACCCCCATAGCGGGCGATAAGGACCCCATCGTCCTTCTGCTCGAGGAGCAGGTCGGCGGTACGCTTGATGACCTCATCGCCCATCTCGTGGCCGAGGGTGTCGTTGACCAGCTTCAAGCCGTTGATATCGACGAGGCCGACCGTAAAGGGGACGGTCTCTTCCATTGAATGGAGCATCTCCACAAAGTGCACCCGGCTCAAGAGACCGGTGAGGTAGTCGTGGTCACGCTGGAAGCGCAACTTCTGTCGATTGGATCGCTCTTCGGTGACATCACGACAGACCACAACGGCTCCACTGACCGCTCCCTCACCGTCCCTGATCGGTGCGTAGCTGTACGATCCGAACCAGGTGAAGCCGGTGCCCATCTTGTGCACCTGGTACTCAACGGTCCCACTTTGACCGTCCAACGCCTGGAAGCCAACCCACATGGAGGAAGTTATCGGGTGGCCACCCTCATCGAAGGATTCGAAGAGGCCCCTGAAGTCATACAGGGTCTGCGGCACCTCATGGCGTGTATCGAACCGATAGTAGCGGTAGAACGCCTCGTTCACCATCACGAAGGAGGCGTTGGCATCGATGATATATACCGCATCGATCATCGAGTTGATGGCTGCCTCCAAGGTTGCCCTACTCTGTCTCAGCGATATGTCGGAGATCTGTTGGTCCTCAAGGGCGCTGAGGATCATCAGGCGACTCTGCTCCGCCTCCTGGTGCAGCTCCCGGATCTTCGAGAGGGAGCGGTTTCGCTCGGTGACATCATAGTATGTAATCAAGAAGGAGTCGTGGAGGAGGGTGCCACCGGTCTCCACTGTATGCAGGATTCCATTGCTGTCGGTAATCTCTCGCTCGGTCCCAGGAATCAGACGCTCTTGCATCTCGGTGTCGAGGCGGGCTTTGAACTGCCCCCACTCCTCGGCCATTTTCTCTCGATTCGCCTGGTCGGGGTAGACCTTCTCGAGAATCTTGTCCACGGTGGTGAGAGTGCTCTTCTCATAGCCAAAGAGAGCGACCCAACTCTTGTTGACATCGATGATCTGGCCCGTATTGTCGATGAGCATCAGGGGGTTGGGAGAGTCTTCGAAGATGAGGCGGAATTTGTGCTCGCTCTTCTCGATCTCCCGCTCGACGGCCTTGCTGCGCCGCATCTGCCGCATCAAGGTTACTATCCAGAGTAGAAGAATGAAGAGCAGGGCCACCGCGGAGGCTATGATCACCAACTGGATGCGACGGGGAATGACCAAATCGTACCAGATGGGGAGGTTCTGGTGGTTGAGGCGAATCCTTGTCTCGTTATCGATCAGGGAGAGGGCCTTCTCCATGATGCCCAACAGCGGGGCGGAATCCTGTTGTACCGCCACACTGAACGCGTTGGTGTATGGGGTGATCCCGACCACCTTCAGCGTATCGGTCATCCCCTTGACGGCCAGATAGTGGTTGAGCACCATGAGGTTGCCCGTCTGGGCGAATGCCTTGCCGCGTTGGACCAGATCCAATCCCTCTTCGGTGGAAGAGACCAGGATGGTGTTGAGGTGGGGATAGTCACGTTTGACCCATTCGGCGATTGAGTATCCATCGACGATCGCCAGGGGCCGGTCGCCCACCCCTTCAAGACCATCGATATAGCCGACCTGGCTCCTGGCCATCAGGACAATCGGCATCGATAGGTACGGTTCGCTGAAGAGGAAGTGCATCTCCCGTTCGGGTGTACGATTGAGGGCAACCGCCATATCAATCGATCCATCGCTGAAACGCTGGTAGGAGCTCTTCCACACAGGGTCAAAGACAATCTCAAACTCGATGCCGGTGAGGGCTGCAAGCTCGGCAAGGTAGCCTGCACTGACCCCCTTGGGCATGGAGGTTTTTGCATCGATGTACTCAATCGGTGCTTTTGCATAGTCCATGAGGACGGTGACGGTGGGATGACCGTCGAGGAACGTCCGCTCCTCTGCGGTAAGCAACCCCGCAAGTGCCGGGTCCGGGGCGGAAAAGAGCAGCGAAAGAGAGCAGAGGAGCCCACCGAGCAGTACCGTTACTCGCTTCACATCCCCCTCCGTGTTTCGGCCGAACCGTAGCGAATCGGCTTGTCCTGCTCGCGAAGGAGGGCGTTGACTTCACCCTTCAGCTCCAAGACTCGCTCCTCCCGATGGGCCATGACTGCATACCATCTGCGCAACATCGTCAACTGTTCGCGGTTCTGCTCCTCCACCTCCTTGCGTTCGCTGATGTCCTGGCCTTGGGCGATCACGGTCTGCGTGTGCCCCTCCTCCTTGGAGGTGATGACCGCCACGGTCCACAGGATTGTCTTCACACTTCCATCCGCTTGTTTGATACAAAGTTCCAGGCCCCCGATGCGCTCGTTTGTCCTGATCAGCAGCAGTGCCTGCTCCCACACCGACTCATCGATGTACTCCTTGAGCACACTGAGGGGGTTACCCACCAGGTGGCCGACCTCCTTGCCGAAGAGTTTGGCGAAGACGGGGTTTGTCCGAACGATGGTGAACTCCTCATC
>CALFMX010000280.1 GCA_937902565.1 uncultured Spirochaetales bacterium | reverse complement strand
GTGAGGTGATGGTCCCACTCACTGATCTTAGAGTAGGCGCGCTTCTTGTGGTAACTCGTGGCCAGCAAAGCCTCGATGATGGGGAGCACGTCGATGTCTGTGACGTGGCTATGCACCACCATCGGCAAGCCGGGGTGTGCGCTGATGACCAGCGGCTCCTCACTACAGGCGCCGAAGCACCCCACGGAGCGAAGGCGTATGGGCAGCTGCCGCTTCGTGATCTCCTCCTCGAAGCGGCGCATCAAGAGATCGGCCCCGCTACCGATGCCGCACGTCCCCATGCCGATGGCGATCGAGGCGCAGCCGGGGTAGAGGAGCTCCTCCCCCTTGAGCTGCAGGGTGTCCAGGATTCTGATCATGCCTCCCCTCCTTGCTGCAGCGAGCGCACCAGCTCTGTGAGCTGGTCCTCGCTTACCTTCGAGTGGATGAACCCGTCGATGGCGATGACCGGGGCGAGTGCGCATTGGCCGAAGCACGCCACCGTCGCTACGGTGAATGCATAGTCTTCGGTTGTGGCCGACCCATCACGGTCGAATTTGATGCCCAAGAGGGAGAGGACCCTGTCCAGAAGCGGCTTGGAACCGCGGGTGTGGCAGGCCGTCCCGCGACAGACGGTGATGACGTGCTCACCCTGTGGCGTGAGGTTGAAGAATGCGTAGAAGGTTGCAACCGAGTAGACCTGGGCAAGCGGGACCTGGAGGAGCCGCGCAACACATGCCAGCTCTTCGGCCTTGAGGTAGTTGTGATCGCTGCTGCGTTGCACATCCTCGAGTATGGAGAGCAATGATCCGTGCTCTCCTCTCCTCGATTCGATGATCGTCTCGATCGATCGGAGTCGGTCAGTCATGAGGGCCTCCTTTGTAAAAGAACTATCGCAAACATCAGGTGATGCATGTGCCGTTCAAAGGAGTCGTCAGGCTCATGGTATCATTGCACTGAGCGCGGAGGCAAGGAAACCACTATGACTTTACGGCAAATTCTTACGTAATATTATTCTATAGACATCTTTAATATCCCTTGCAGTGATATATTATCTACTTTTTCGCGTTTAATATGGACCCTTTGACCATCAATGCCCTTCCCTCTATCCTACAGGGAGGAGGCGGATATGAAGAGTTATCGAAAGGAGTTGGTCTTCAATACCCCGACGCGGCGGGCCATCATCAACATCACGGGCAGTGTCCAGCGGGCCATCGACGAGAGCGGGATCAAGGAGGGGTTGGCCCTCATCAATGCGATGCACATCACCGCCAGCGTCTTCATCAACGACGATGAGAGCGGCCTGCACCACGACTATGAAGTATGGCTGGAGAAGCTCGCCCCGGAGAAGCCCTACTCCCAGTACCGGCACAACGGCTATGAGGACAACGCCGACGCACACATGAAGAGACAGATCATGGGGCGTGAAAGCGTGGTGGCCGTCACTGACGGCAAACTGGACTTCGGCACCTGGGAGCAGCTCTTCTACTACGAGTTTGATGGCATGCGCGACAAGCACGTGCTGATCAAGATCATCGGCGAGTAGGAGGCCTAGAGGCCAAGGACCGAGGAGCGATAGGCGGCCAGGCCTGCCTTGAGGCAGCGGGCTGCGTGTCTGAGGTCCTCCTCATTGAGGACGTAGGCGATGCGCACCTGGGTCCTTCCCAATCCTGCGGTCATATAGAAGTTCTCACATGGAGAGACCATCACTGTCTCTCCATTGAGAGAGAAGTCACGGAGCATGAAGATGGCAAACCGCTCCGCATCATCGACCGGCAGGTCAGCTACAAGGTAGAAGGCACCCTTGGGGGATGAGACGGTCACCCCCTCGATTCCCTTGAGTTAATGTCAACTTCTTCCCCTATGCCTTCGGAGGTAAAAAGGGCATCGGTGCCCAGGGCCGCATGCGCGGCAATCTGTTCAATCTCCGGCGGGCAGAGACGGGCCTGGCCAAGCTTCAGGGCACTGGCTATGACCGCCTTGTTGCGACTGACGAAGGCACCCACCCGGGCCCCGCACATCGAGTAACGCTTGGAGAAGCTGTCGAGGCAGACCACGCGGTCTCCATACTCCTCAAAGGCGAGGACTGAGACAAACGCTTCACCATCGTAACAGAACTCACGGTAGACCTCATCGACGACCAAAAAGAGGTCGTGCTTCTTGCAGATGGCGAGGAGGGCCTCCAGCTCCTCTCTGCTATAGATGTACCCGGTGGGGTTGTTGGGACTGCAGATGAGGATGGCCCGCGTACGCTCGGTGATCGCCGCCTCGAATTCACTGAGGGGGGGCAAGGCGAATTTGTCCTCCATACGGCTGGTCACCCCGACGAGCGTCACGCCTACCACCTGGGCGAAGGAGGCGACGTTGGTGTAGAAGGGTTCGGGGATGATCACCTCATCACCGCTGTCACAGAGAGTCATGAAAGTGTAGTGGAGCGCCTCGCTGCCACCGGTGGTGATGAGGATCTCATCCGTCTTCACATCAACCCCGTAGCTCTTGTAGTAGGCCGGCAGGGCGGCTCTCAGCTCCTCACGCCCCTCGCTCGCCCCATAGGCGATGAAGGGTTGCTCATAGGAGCGGATCGCCTCGATGACGCCTGGCGGTGTCTTGATATCGGGCTGGCCGATGTTGAGGTGGTAGACCTTGGTCCCCCGCTCGATCGCCTCGCGTGCGTAGGGAGCCAGTCGCCTGATCGGGGATGCCTGTAGTTCGGTTATTCGTTTTGATACGTCCATGGATAGTACTCCTGAGTTCAGATGATACCTTCCACAGGCCCTCAATTCTCCGAAGTGTGGGCCTGTGGTTCTATATAACCCGGATCCGTGTGGTTTCAATCACGGTCCGGGTCACTAGCGTCGGCACCGGGAAGCGGTGCCTGGGGGTTGGCCTGGCTGGTATCGATGAGAACCTGGATGAATTTACGATTGTCAAGCAGCGGGCTGATCGAACGCCCGTGGTGCAGGCGGCTGATGACCCGGGCAAAGAGTTCGGAGATATCCGCCTGGATATACCACTCCTTGTCCAACAGGTCGCGGCCGTGGAAGACGGCATTGGTCCCGATGATGCGATGGAAGATGCCCTCCTTGTAGGCGGCATCGAAGTCCTCGACGGCCGAGCCGTTGAACAACGGCAGGCTCACCATGCAGATGATCTTCTTCGCCCCGAGGCTGGTGAGTTCACGCATCGCCAGGACCATGGTACCGCCGGTGGCGAGCATATCATCGGCGATGAGGACGGTCTTGCCCTTCACATCACCGAGGAGGTTGATACTGCGGATATTGGAGTTCTTCGCACTCTTGGAGACGACCGAGTAGTCACGCTCCTTGTAGAGCATGGCAAGGGGGCGGTGGAGGGCCTGGGCATAGAACTTGTTGCGGCTGATGGCCCCGGTATCGGGGGCCACGACGACGAGGTCGGGGTCGCTGAAGTCGATGATCTTGTGCAGGGCGATCAGGGTCTGGTAGGAGGCGTGCAGGTTCTCCAGGTGGAGGGTGGTGAAGGTGTTCTCGATCTCGCGGTTGTGGATATCGAGGGTGATGATCCGATCCACGCCGAGCATCTCGCAGATCCTGCCGAACATCGCCGCCGTGAGTGCCTCACGGCCGCTCTTCTTGTGCTGCCTCGAGTAGGGATAGGTGGGGAGGACCAGCGTGACGCTATCCCCACCCGCCAAGGTTATGGCATTGATGGTGGTGAAGAGGAACATCAGGTGGTCGTTGATCGACAGGCGGACCGGTTCGTCGCTGCCGGCGACCCGTACCGGCTCATTGTTGGAGAGGTCGTAGATGATGAAGACGCGCAGGCCACGCACTGCATCGAGGATCTCCGCCTTCTCCTCACCGTTGGCAAACTTGGTGTACTTGACCCTGATACTGAAGTCGGGGCACTGGAACGACGTGGGCAGCTTGGTGCGCGGGATCCGCTTGGCGTTCAGGTCATCGAGGAGGGTCACCGTCTTGAGGATCTCCTCCTCGCTCATACCGTGGCGCTTGGCCATGGCGCTCGAGAGCTTGTTGTACCGCTCCAGATAGAGGCGACGGAGGTGTTTTACCACCTTTCCAGAGAAGTATTCTGACCCAGGACCGGAGATTATCCCAAGCTTATGGGGTTTGATGATGCTCATGGCCAAACCATACAACAAGAGGCGTCAAAGTTCAATCGGAGTTGGCCAATACGCCCTACTTTACCTCAATGGTGAAAGTTGGTACCGTACTCCCATATGAAAGTGATAATCGGCCTTTTGCAAATCATAGGGAGCCTCGGCCTCTTCCTCTTCGGCATCAAGCTGCTCAGTGAGGGGCTCCAGAAGTCAGCAGGCAACAAGATGAAGTCTATCCTCCGCCTGATGACGAAGAACCGG
>CALFMX010000279.1 GCA_937902565.1 uncultured Spirochaetales bacterium | reverse complement strand
TACAATGATAATCCCGTCCAGAGGAACAGACTGAAAGACAGTCAGAACAACATCACCTGTTCCCGGAGGCATATCAAAAAACAAGTAATCCAGCTTTCCCCAAATAACATCGGTCCAGAACTGTTTTACAGCTCCCGCAATCAATGGTCCCCTCCAGATAACCGGTGCGTCATTCTTTTCTAATAAAAGATTAATCGACATGATCTTAATACCATTGTGCGTAATGGCAGGATAGATGCCAAATTCACTGGTATCTGCCCTGTCATCATCCCCACCAAAGATCTTGGGAATAGAAGGTCCTGTAATGTCCGCATCTAATATTCCGACCTTATGTCCCTTTTTTCTCATTTCCACGGCCAGCAAAGAAGTTACCAGTGATTTCCCTACTCCACCCTTTCCAGATGTTATAACTAATACCCTACTTTTCATTCCTAAGCCCCCATTCATATTTTTAACTTCTCTATTACTACTTTGAGCAGAATAAACAATACCTTCTTTTAATTTGCATCCTAGTTTTTCTTCATCCAAAAATTTTATGCATACACTCTTACATTTGCCGCAAGATATACATAAATCATCCTTTATAAATGCCTCAAAAAAACCATTTTCATTTAATTTATAATCAATTGCATCATTAGGACAAATGCAAGCACATCCTCCACAACCTGTACATGGATTATTTGAATCTAAAATATTATTCATTACTGAGATGTGGTGAAAGCGTCTCATCCACCGCTCTTCACCCAATGATAAGGCATTGGGTGAGACGTATGATGTCACAGTAATCAGATTTTTCAGGATTTGTATGGCAACTTTCTTCTGTTCTTCTTTGGTGGTGACGCTGGTGTCTATAACGGACCCATCGAGTAGATGTCGTAGCGGGGAGTGGGGCTGAGGATCCTTTGTTAGCAACAGGACTGGACAGGTAGCTAGTTCGCTATAGCGAGTTTGGGCTGTTTCGTCATCGTGTATAGTTTGGGTTAGGCTCATCCCATTGAATGCAAATCTTTTCAACATGTCTCGCTTTTTCAACAACTCGAGCTTTGATGCAGCGGTTTTCCCCACTTCGTCTCGCTCCTCATATGTTCGTTCGAGGATGGGGCGCATATCAGAACTGATCATGATGTGCGTTTTATCTTTCCACTCAAGGTAAGAACGCCACAATACGTATGGGTCATATACAGCACCAGAAAGGCCAAATCCGAACAAAGGGTTAAAATCCTCATCGTTGTTCTGAGGAGTGAGAATGATAGCAGACATTGTGGATCCTGCAGGCCTGATGCTATCGATTTGCCTATGGCGCCATACTCGACCTATCCGTTGTAATAACATATCGCTGGGCGCAAGCCGAGTCACCAAGAGATCTGCATCGATATCCAGCGATTGTTCAAGGATTTGGGTCCCAACTAGAATCCGTCCCCTTTCGCTTCGACTCGGAATTCCGTTCTTTCCATAGAGATCGACCCAATGCGTCTCCAACTCCTGGCGTCTGGCAGGAGGGAAACGAGAGTGTATGAGTCCTACCTCAACTCCGGCTTCCTTCCCCCATGCAGCGAATTGCCTGAAAGCATTCTGCGCTTCTCCCACTGTATTCTCTATCCACAAAATCTGAATCCCTTTGAGGGCAGCGTAGCGAATTTGCTCGATGACAGCTTCCATATCACTTCGGCATTCGATAGAGCATACACGGGAAGGGGGGCCCTCGGATGTCTGAATTACAACACCTGCCTCGGTACTGGCAGTAATGAGCGGGTAGGTGGAGGAAGGGTTTGGGGATGAGGAGCCGATGAGTTCGTCCTTTCTTTGATGGGTCAATGTTGCGCTGAGCAAGATGACGGTACACCCGAGGTTTCTCAGTTGGGTGATTAGGTATTGAAGGAGAGTTCCCGTATACGCATCATATGAATGAACCTCATCCAGAATGACAACCTTCCCTGCCAATCCAAAGGTTCTGACAAAGCTATGCTTTACATTGAGCACCGAGAGCAACGCCTGGTCCAGGGTGCCGACCCCGAAGGAAGCAAGGATCCTTCTCTTGGATGGGTCGAACCAAGAAGATCCGACTTCGCCCTCCACTCCCATGTCGCTGTTTGTCAACCACGCGGTGCCATGAAGGAGTAGAGCTTTCTGCTGGTTGGGATCAACGAGAATCCGTTCGAGAAAAGGGCGAACTCTCTGGTGTATGCTTTCGGATGTCAGCTTGGTTGGAAGTGCGAAATAGATACCTGAATTATGTCCTTGCTCCAGCATCTTGTACGCTGCGTAGAGCGCCGCTTCCGTCTTCCCTTCGCCCATGAGCGCCTCCAGTACGTACACTCCAGGTTGTGTGACAAGATTGCAGAAGGTGCTTTGGGTTGGTCGTGCAGGGAAGCCGAAGATCTCCTCAAATGTCAGATTTTTCTCAACGATAGGCATGTGGAATCCCGCTTGCCGGATAGCATGTTCAACCAGCATCGGGACGGCGCCATGGTCGATAGCCTGAAGATTATGGAAGACCGTCCCCGATCCAATCCAGTCGGAGACGGTGACCAAGCCTGCAATGGCAGCAGCGGTATGAATAGAATCAAGCGTGGGCAAAGTCTCATTGAAGTAATGCATGAGTATCGAATACAATGCTTCTCTCTGCCTCTGCCAAGAATCACCTCCGATGATCTCATCGTTGGCACGTATTGATGTTCTGGGACTTTTTCCGTGGTGTCTTCCCACTATTGAGGCAATGACTGGGTCGATGTGGGAGAACGTTGCTTGACTGACCCCTGCATGGAAGCCGATAGCCTCCTCAAGTGAAGAGTCTACATCACACAACTCAGGAATATTGGATACTTCATCTCCACAGACAGCACTATAGAGTTTTTTCATGAATAGTGGATTGACTTTGCCGATATCGTGGCTGGCTGCAATGAGAGCCGAACCTTTGATGAAAATTGATTGCTGGATATGCTTTGGATAGAGGCTGATCAATCGCCTGGCTACTTCTCCGACAACAATTGAGTGGGTTGTGATATCAACCCCAAAACTCGAACTGCCGTCACTGTTGGTAACAGTCTTTGCATAGCACTGATCAAGCCCCAATGCAGTCATGGGAGGAACGGCATCTCTTTTTGTTTTCAGAAACATGGCTATAGACATGGTACTACGCTTATATTGGAAAAGACAGCTTTTTCTGCTGACTGCCCCATTCTGAGATAGGTGGAACAATGACGATTGAGAACGTGAAAGACCTTGCAAGAAGACAGGGTGCGTCGTAAGATGAAAGCCGAGGATTTTTATCGGATTTAGGGGCCAATTATGTATAAGAGAGGAATGGTATGAAACGATTAGTGAAGAACAATGTCCATTGGGTGGGAAAGGTCGACTGGGAGCTCAAGAAATTCCACGGTGATGACTACTCCATCAACAATGGCTCGAGCCAGAACGCCTATCTGATCCAAGAGGAGAAGACCGTTCTCATCGACACCATCTGGCTTCCGCATGCCAAGGAGTTTAGGGATAACCTGGAGAAGGAGATCGACCTCGATGCGATCGACTTCATCGTCATCAACCACGGTGAGGTGGACCACAGCGGCGCCCTGCCGTACCTGATGGAGAAGATCCCCAACACCCCGATCTACTGTACCGCCAATGCGGTCAAGTCGTTGGTGGGCCAGTACCACCA
>CALFMX010000278.1 GCA_937902565.1 uncultured Spirochaetales bacterium | reverse complement strand
CTCTCATGACCTTTTTCAATCTACCTCTAAATTGCGAACTTTATTGTACGCCACCGGCAATACTAGAGGGTTATTTCAATTTACAAAAGCAGGGAAACTCCAAAAAAGCCATGGCAAAGAACACCATTTCTCACCCTCTGGTTGCAACAAAGAGGGCGATGAATTAGAGTTGGTGGATATGGGAACACATACGCAGCTCATGACCACCGGCTCGATCAAGAAGAACCTGATCGGCTTTGCAATTCCCATCTTCTTCGGCAACCTCCTCCAGCAGCTCTACCAGACCATCGACTCGGTGGTCGTCGGCAACTTCGTCAGCAAGGAGGGCCTTGCCGCCATCTCCTCGATCACCAGCCTGACGATGCTGCTCACCGGCCTCTTCCAGGGGATCTTCATCGGAGCAGGCGTGGTCATCTCCCGCTTCTATGGAGAGGGAGATGAGGTGTCGGTGGAGAAGG
This sequence comes from uncultured Spirochaetales bacterium, assembly GCA_937902565.1. Lineage (GTDB taxonomy): Bacteria > Spirochaetota > Spirochaetia > Sphaerochaetales > Sphaerochaetaceae > Sphaerochaeta. The sequence continues at coordinate 2,458 of CALFMX010000278.1, read as the reverse complement.
CGGTGCACACCACTATCGCCCTCGCCCTCATCAGCTCCCTGATCCTGACCATCTTCGGCTACCGCTATGCGCCGATCATCCTCTCCTGGATGAAGACACCCCCGGACGTCTTCGTCGATGCAGAGACCTACATCCGCATCATCTTCGCCGGCATCTCCACCCTCATCCTCTACAACACCGCCAGCGGTATCCTCCAGGCAGTGGGAGACAGCAAGAACCCCCTCAAGTTCCTTGCTGTCTCGGCAGTGCTCAACGTCGTCCTCGACCTCCTCTTCGTCCTCAAGTTCAACCTCGGTGTTACCGGGGTCGCCTATGCGACCATCATCGCCCAGGCCGTCAGCGTCTTCTTGAGCTTCCGCCTCCTCTTCACAACCAAGGAGCTCATCAGGGTCGATATCAAGAAGATCCGCATCCATCGCTCCCTTGCCGGGGAGACCCTGCGCCTCGGCATCCCGTCCGGGGTCCAGAACTCGGTCACCTCGCTTGCCAACGTCATCCTACAGTACTCCATCAACCTCTTCGGTGCCTCGGCGATTGCCGGCAACGGCGCCTTCATGCGGATCCAGGGCTTCGTCTTCATCCCCATCACCGCCTTCGCGCTTGCCCTGACGACCTTCACCAGCCAGAACATCGGAGCCCGCGAGTATGACCGGGTGCGCCAAGGCGCCCGCTTCGGCATCGTCTTCGCCATACTCATGGCCGAAGCCATCGGGGTGCTCATGTTCTTCGGGGCGGCCCCATTGGTCTCCCTCTTCAGCCGTGACCCCGAAGTGATCTTTTACGGGGTGCAGAAAGCGAGGATCGGATCACTCTTCTTCTTCGCCCTCGCCCTCAGCCACGTCATGGCCGGCCTCTACCGCGGAGCAGGGAAGTCGGTTGTACCGATGTTGGTCATGCTCGCCGTTTGGTGTGTCTTCCGCATCATCTTCATCCAGGTCGGCCTTGCTATCTACTACGACATCCGCGTCGTCTTCTGGGCGTATCCGGTAACCTGGTCGATCAGCGGGATGATCTTCACTATCTACTACTTCAAGGTTGACTGGATGAACCAAAAAAGCCATGTACGCGCCGCTGCCTGACTACCCGGCAAAGACCCACGCCCGCTTTCTGATGCACCTCCTTGACACAACCGGGGCCGTCGACTTCGACGGCGATTCAAAGATCCCCACCTCCTCGCTCTTCGGGGAGGGAAAAGGGCGGATGTTCGCTGTCATGACCGCACTGGACAGGGAGGGCAACGAGGTCCTGCTCAAGGCCTTCAGCGGCCACCTGGGAGGACGGCGCACCATACCGGGATGGGTAGCCCACCCCCTGGACGATGAGACCTACCGCGCGTACCTGGAGGAGTATGACCCTCCCATCAAGGCGCTGGGGAGAGCCATCGACGCCGCAGATGATGAGGGGGAACGGGAGGCACTGAGACAAGAGCGGGCAGAATTGTCGAGCAAGGCCCTCGAGGCCTACAATACCCTCTTCACCCTCACCGCCATCGACGGCAGGCGTCACTCCCTTCGTGACATCTTCGCTTCATCCCCCATCCCCACCGGCAGCGGTGAGTGCTGTGAGCCCAAGCTCTTCAACCACGCCTTCTCCCATGGCCTCAGACCGGTGAGCATGGCCCAATTCTTCTATGGGGAGGGGAAGGAGCACCGCTCGTTCCACCCCCCATGCCAGGAGCGCTGTGCCCCCATCCTCTCTACCCTGCTTGCCCTGGATATCCGGTACCAGGACCGGGACCTTATTGTGGTGAACAAGGAGAGTGGACTCCTCTCTGTCCCCGGCAATGGAGAGGAGATGCAGGACAGCGTGGAGACACGGGTGAGGCGCCTCTACCCTGACGCTCCGCGCCAGTGCGCAGTCCATCGCCTCGATATGGATACCAGCGGGCTCGTCATCGTGGCCAAGCACAAGCGGGCCCTCGCTGCCATGCACCGCCTCTTTCGCGAGCAGGCGGTGAAGAAGGAGTATGAGGCGCTCCTTGAGGGCATTGTCCACCAGGATGGGGGGTGTATAACCCTCGCCTTCCGCCCCGACTACACCAACCGCCCCTACCAGATCCATGATGAGGAGGGGGGCAAGGAGGGCACCACCAAGTGGCAGCGCATCGGGGTGGAGAAACGGGCCGACGGCTCCTTTGTCACCCGGGTCCGCTTCATCCCCCTGACCGGGAGAACCCACCAGCTGCGCCTCCACGCCTCACACCCGTTGGGTATCGGATGCCCCATTGCAGGCGACCGCCTCTATGGCAGCGGCATGGAGACACGCCTCTATCTCCATGCCACGCGTCTCACCTTCACCCACCCGTTCACCGGTGAGCTGCTCGACATCGAGGCAGCGCCTCCTTTCTGACCTTCCAGAAGATCGGTTGGTGGGGTATCATGGGTGTATGACACGAAAGAACAACGCTATTTACATCGACCTGGAGAACATCCCCATCGCCCTGGACATGAAGCTGCTC
>CALFMX010000277.1 GCA_937902565.1 uncultured Spirochaetales bacterium | reverse complement strand
AGCTATCCTGTCTTGACAGAGGTCTTAGCTGACAACCTCTTGGATTACCCTCTCCCGCAGTCCTGCTGTCTACGATGTCGGAGATTGCCTTCCAGTTCAGGCTCTGGCCAGCAGGGCCACACTCTCGGTGTGGAAGGTTTGGGGGTAGAGGTCGAAGAGTCGCAGCGATTGGATGGAGTACCCCTCTTGGGCAAAGCGCTTCACATCCCGTGCCAGGCTCGCCTCGCTGCAGCTGACGTAGATGATGCGCCCGGGCTTCCATGAGGCCATCAAGGAGGGGAGGGAGGCATCGAGGCCGGTTCTCGGGGGGTCGACGATGACGGTATCGACGCCCATCTTCTGTCGTTTGGCCCAGGTCTCGGCCGCCTCGGTGTAGAAGGTGGCGTTCGGGGCGTTGCGGCGGGCAAAGGCGAGGCACTGCTTCTGTCGCTCGACGGCCACGACGCTCCGTCCCGTTTCTTCGACGAAGGAGGCGAAGGTCCCTACCCCACTGTAGAGGTCCATCACGCGCTCGCCGACTACCAGTGAGCTCACATACTCGCCCATGGCGGGCAGCAGGAAGAGGTTGGACTGAAAGAAGACGGTGGGGGTGAGTACAAAGTGCTTTGGACCGACTGCGACCGTGATCTCCTCATCCAGGAGCACCGCCTGCTCCACGTCGGCGAACGCCGGCACCTCGACAAGACCGTTCTTTGCAATCCGGTTGGCGAACATCTCGCGCCTCGCTGCATCGAAGAGGCGCTTGGGGTCAGCCAGCAGCGCATTGAGCGGGGCCACCAGGACCGGGCAGTGTTCGATGGGCACGAGGGTGTTGCTCAGCCGTCCTAAAAAGCCGACCTCTTTGGAGTGCAGGTCGACGAAGAAGCGGGCACGGCTGCGGTATTCCCAGAGGGTGTCGGTCGCCTGCTTCTCGATCACATAGGAGTCCGCCTTGACGCCTCCGGTGCGCTCGAGGGCGTCTGCGACGATCGCCTCCTTCAGCTCTCCCTGGTAGGCGCCTTCGGCATACTGAAAGTCGCAGCCGCCACAGACGCCCCAATAGGGGCATGGCGGTATGATGCGCCTAGAGCTGGGCTCGATGATCTTGGTCGCCCTGGCCATGAGGTAGGAGGCGTGCTCCCGCTCGATTACAACATCAACCAGTTCGCCAGGAAGCGCATCGGAGACAAGGACCTGCTTGCCCTCACTGCTGAGGGCAAGGGCGAGTCCTTGGGAGACGAGTCGCTCAACGCGAAGCCGCATCGACAAGCTCCTCGATATAGGAGTTGATCACCCCCATCGCCCCATCCCAGAAGTGGTGGTCGGCCAGGTCGATCGAGGCGAGGGCTGCCACATCACGGGCACTCCTGCTGCCGGTGGCAGCGAGGATCTCCTCATACTGGTCGAAGAAGGCGCTCCCCTGCTCCTGTGCCTGGGCAAAGAGGCCGAGGGCGAAGAGGAGACCGAAGGCGTAGGGGTAGTTGTAGAAGGAGAAATCACAGCTGTAGTAGTGGCTCTTGGCTGCCCACATGTAGCGGTGGTAGACCCCAAGCCCATCACCATAGGTACGTTTTTGTGCATCCTCCATCAAGGCGGAGAACTCGGCGGCGCTCAGGTCGCCGTCACCCCTCCTCTCGTACACAGCGCTCTCGAAGTAGAACCGGCTGAGGATATCGACACAGACCTGGGTCGAATCCTGGAGGAAGTGTTCGACGAGGGTGATGCGCTCCTCCCGAGAGCTCTCCTTGAGCGCTCCCTGGAAGACCAGCTGCTCGGAGAAGATCGAGGCGGTCTCGGCAAGGGTCATCGGATAGTTTCTAAGCAGGTAGGGCTTGTCCAAGACCACCGAGTCGTGCCAGGCGTGGCCAAGCTCGTGGGCAAGGGTCGACACCCCACCAAAGGAGTTGTCGAAGTTGGAAAGGACCCTGCTCTCCTTGGCCAGGGGGAAGGAGGTGTCGTAGGCACCCCCCACCTTGCCCGGGCGGCTGAAGGCGTCGATCCACCCCTTCTTGAAGGCGTTGTCGGCAAAGGCGGCTATCTTGGGCGAGAAGGCAGAGAACTGCTTGACGATGAAGGCGTGCGCCTCCTCGTAGGTGTAGGAGCGGGCATGGGTGCCGACCGGGGCGAAGAGATCATAGAAGGCAAGCTCCTCGACGCCCAGCAGTGTCGCCTTCGCCTTCAGGTAGCGGCGGAAGTTGGGCAGGTTGTCCTCGATGGCGGTGATCAGGGAGGTGAGGATCTCCCGGTCGATGCGCGAGGTGGCAAGCGATCGGTCGAGCGGAGAGTCCCACTTCCGCCTCTTGGCGAGGGTGAGGGTGGTACCGGTGACCCCATTGAGGGCTGCGGCAAAGGGGATCTCATACGCCTCGAAGAGGTTGATCTCACTCTCATACGCTTTCTTTCTGACGTTACGATCCTGGTCGCTTGCCATGTTGCGCAGCTCAACGACACTCTTTGGGCCATCCTCCCCCCACTCGGCGCTGATCGCCGACCCCATCGCCTGCTGAAGGCGGGAGAAGGCATCGCCGCCGCTGCGGCCGAGGTCTGCGATCAGCGCC
>CALFMX010000276.1 GCA_937902565.1 uncultured Spirochaetales bacterium | reverse complement strand
CCCGTTGCGCATGGGATCTTGAATAATCAGAGTTTCCAACTGACCTCCTCCAAATGGAACGAAGTTTTCCTCGTCTGATGGTATAGGAAAGCCCCGCCATTTAGGGCGCGGCGTGGACTTTGCATATCTATACGCATCACCATGCGCTTGTGGCTGTTGCGTCCACCAGACGTGCTTCAGTCGGGGATGGCAACGTATCATTTCAGTGACCGCTTCTCCATTGTAATTTGCGATACCCCCATGGTAGTCATACCACCTCAGCCTGATGCTGGTTAGGTGAGGTGACAATGCCATGGATACATCGTGGGGATCCATCGGCACCGGATCGTCTTTGCGGTACATGAGCGAGTTCATTTGAAAGGTATGCAAATGAAGCCTGCAACGGGGGTGATGTTCGTGTATGGACTGCAGCACGCATCGCGGGAGCTGACTTCCATGATCGAATATGAAGTCTTCAAGATTCCCGAGGGTCTGGATAAACTTTGCCAATGGTGCCCAACGTTGGTCGTGCTCCCGTATTTCGGCTTCATTTTTGGGGAAAGTCCCCTCTTGGAATCGCCCAGAGCCCTCGGGCGGATCGAAGAATCCTTGTTGAGCGACGGAGAGCAACTCTTTCTCTTTATGCTCGTCCCAGTCTTTTTGCTCCGGTGGCCTATGCCTGGGCAAGAAAGGGTGATGGTTCGCCTGTGCATCCAAAGCTGCTCGTTCCTCGGATAAATAGCCACGCCCTCGCACTTTGAGTATTCGCAAGTATTGGGTGCTGTTATTTTTCTGTAGCACTTGAATGCTTTTTTCAACATCAGACTCGAGTTGCTCGGCGCTCCTCACCGTAATGGACAAGCATTTGAACCGTTCCCTTCGGGCTGCAGAGCAGCAAGCCTTGTTCGCCAACGAGAGGCTGAATAGAGATGATCTATCATAATCGCAAAGAGCCACCTGTTCACAAATACCTTCAAGAAGGTGCAACGGAATGGCAAGCAACGGGGTTCCCGGCGTCGACGGCATGTTGGCCTCCATTGTTTGCGCAATGGAATTCAGCCGTGATATGCTGCTTGTCGGGTTCAGTTGATGTTGAAGATGGCCGTTCAACGAAATACCCCGCCCGTCTTGAGGGATAAGGCAAACAAGGCATAAGGGAGGGGAGAGACCTGGAAAGCAACATACATTTGCTACAAGCGAATGCTACGGTAGCAGAAGACCTGTCTGTCACATCGTAGCACCAGGACAGGGTTTTGTGATACGCCAGTTGCCCGTCACCCGCATCCCACATTACACATTTTTCGTACCTGTCCGTTCGTCGTTGCCATGCTGCTTCCAGCATTGCTTGAAGGCCTCCATCTAATATACTATAGTCAGATCATAAAACCGTCGAGAGGAAGCTGGGAAATATCTTCACACTGGAAGGAGACCGACCTCTTTTGCACAAGCTCTCCAATCCTTCTTCTCAAAATAACAGTCCGTCATTTTCATGTTTTCGTCTAAAAACCGTCACAATACTTTTGTCAGCTCAATTCAGGTCTCGGATAAACGGTGCGGGAGAATCCAGGGGAAGGAAAAAGCGATATGGCGAGACGACTGGTGTCACGTCATCATTATCAAGCAGCATAGCTGCAGGTGGGCTGCCCAAGTAAAATGCGATCGTAGTATTTACCTGCACACCCAGTGCTGAAAATTCGTTTGTCCCTAAAACATTCGTTCAGCCATCAGCGGATCATTCTGCACGGTATTTCTTTTTTTTTATTACCAAGAGACCGCTCATTTGGCCCTTGTATGCCGAGGGTAACAGACGGTAAAAAGAAAACGGGAGAGGGGGAATGCAAACGACTTACCAATCATCCGGCTCGTCGTCGTCCTCGCCAGCACCATCAATGGTAGGATTGATGGGTTTATCTTTTGCCGTGGTAGATGTATTTTTAGATTCCGAATGTGAATTGTTTGCACCCATCATGAAGTTGTGGTGTTTTCTTCTTCTTCTCTCTCTCTATCTTTTTTTTTCTTTGAGGGG
>CALFMX010000275.1 GCA_937902565.1 uncultured Spirochaetales bacterium | reverse complement strand
TGACCTTCCGTGTCGATTTGACGAAACGGATCGATACCGGCCTCTTCCTTGACCACATGCCCACCCGGCTCCTGGTCGAAGGGATGAGCCGCTCGATGAAGGTGCTCAACCTCTTCTCCTATACCGGCTCCTTCTCTGTCTATGCAGCACGGGGAGGGGCGAGCTCAGTAGAATCGGTGGACCTGTCGGCGACCTATAGCCGATGGGCAGAAGAGAACCTGGAAGAGAATAGGTTCAGTGGTTTGCCGTACCGGTGTATCACCAGTGATGCCCGTACGTACGTGGCAGAGGCAGTAGATGAGGGGAGGATATATGACCTGGTGATCCTAGACCCCCCGAGTTTTTCGAACAGCAGGAAGATGGAGCAAGACTTTGATGTACAGCGTGATTATCTCGCCATGATGGCAGAGATTCACCGGCTGCTGTCAAAGGGAGGAATCCTGCTCTTCTCGACAAACTTACAGACGTTCAGGATGGATGAAGCCGCACTGGTCGGCTACGATGTGGTTGAGATAACCAAAGAGGTCCTTGCCCCCGGATTCAGTGTGAAGCGGGCAACGGTACGGACCTGGATATTGACCAAACGGGATGGAAGATACAGATACCCCGTAATACTGAAGACCGGCAGAGACCGGAAGAGAGAATTGTACACTATGGATACCAAAGAAAAGAATAATGAGGACGTCGTGGAAGATGTCGTAGAACAAGCTGCAGACCAGGTTGTTGAGCAATCCGTTGATACAGCAACCGATGGCGTCACTGACGATGTCATTGAAGTAGATGAAGCTATCGAAGCAGAAGCCAATCCCGTAGATGATGATCTGTTGATCCTCAACTGGGAAGATGAGTCCATCGAGGCTGCAACCGAGCAGCTGCCCCAGCGCCGCGAACGGTCACGGCATGATGAAGATCGCCCTGCACCGCGTGATCGTGATGATCGTCGCCCGCAGAGGGGTCATGATGACCGGAGACCGAACAGAGGTGGTCGTGATGGGGGCAGGCCCTCCTACCAGGGTCGTGACGACCGTCCCTCATACCGTGACCGCGATGACCGTCGTCCCTCCTATCAGGGCCGCGATGATCGCCCCTCGTACCGTGACCGCGATGACCGCAAGCCCTCATATCGGGGTCGTGATGATCGCCCCTCGTACCGTGACCGCGATGACCGTTCCGGTGATCGGCCGGCACGTGATCGGCAGTACGCACCCAAGCCCTATGGCTATGATCGCCAAAGCAAGGGCCCCCGAAGGGAGCGACCGATTGACCATGATCCGTTCATGCCAAGAGAGGATGATTGAGTTAGGATAGGGAATCTGGCGGATCTTACAGGTGATTCGCCAGATTGTTTTGTGAGAAGCTCTTCTCTTTGACCAGGTGGTAGATCCGCCTGATTTCACTCGCCACCTCCGGGTGGCGATAGTTGTTTCGGTAGACGATATTGACTTCACGCACCATCGTCGATGACCCTTCAAGCGGGACAGCGACGAGTTTTCCACTGAGCTGATCGATGAGACAGGCGTTGTGGCTCATGATGGTCACCCCCTGGTTATCATGGACCAGATCCTTGATGATCGGTACGTTGTTGATCTCGATGACGACGTTGTAGTTGGAAATCGTCTCTCCATTCTGGTTGAGGAAGAGTTCGAACTGGCGCCTGGTTGCCGTTATGTTCGGTCTGAGGATCAGGCGTTCAGCTTTCAGCTCCTCGAGGCTTACCATCGAACTCTTTGAGAGCGGGTTTTCGGGGGAGACGATCAAGCTGAGGTAGTCGGTGTCTATCTTGACCGTGGTGAACTCATCGTCGGCGATCTGGCCACCGACGATGGCCAGGTCGATCTCGTACGTCTGCAGATAGGTCCTCAGGCTCTCCAGCGTTCCCGTCTCGATGCGGACCTTTGTTTTGCCGTGGATGTTGCAGTACTCGGCGATGACCTGGGGCAGGAGGTTCTCCTCTGCTGTGGCGGTCATGCCGATGTTCAGGCGGCGGATGTTGTGCCGGGAGTCCTCGAGGGCGTATATCGCGCTCTCTTCGAT
>CALFMX010000274.1 GCA_937902565.1 uncultured Spirochaetales bacterium | reverse complement strand
ATCCAGGGGCGCTCCCAGGAAGTGCTGCTGGAAGACATCAAGCGCTTCGGGTATGAGGGGTACCTCATGACCGACGGGCTGAAGGGATATCTGGCCTATGAGAAGAAGAGACACTGCATCTGTTGGGTCCATGCGGTGCGCAAGCTCAAGCAGCTGCTGAAGGCCAACACGAAGAACACCCATGCCACTGACATAGTCAAGGAGGCGGCGAAGCTCTACGAGATCGATGAGCGGTACCGCACGCTGCTGAACTCCAAGGAGATCGATGCACAAACCTTTCTCTCTCTCAGGAGAGAAGAGTCGGAGAAGGCCATCGACACCATCTATGAGATAGTCGGTGAGGTGAGGGAGTTCTACAGCCATGCCGGGGCAATAGGTGATGCTGTCAGCTATCTTGAGGATCACCGGATCTATATGAAGAAGTACCTCGACGTGGTTGAGGCCACTCCATCGAACAATTCGTGTGAATTGGTGGCTAAATCCTTTGCTCTTGGTAGGAGGAACTGGCTTTTTAGCCAAACTATTGATGGTGCTGACGCCTCTGCCTTCTTCTATTCGATCATCGAGACGGCTAAGCGGGCTGGCCTGAAAATAGACGATTATCTTGAGGCCATATGCACCTTCGGCCCCACGGCCAAGACCGAGGCCGAGTGGGAGGCATTGATGCCCGACAAGATTGATTTGACCAAGCTCCAAGAGTGGCATGAGCGCCGCCTCAATGCGAAGCCTGACCCCAATCGGGAAGAACCGTACCATTTCGTAGGGGCCACCCGCTGACATCTACGCCAATTCATTGCTTGCGGCCCTGCGGTTCCTCAGCAGGGCCAGCAAGGCATCTTCACCAGTCACCTCGATCCTCGCTCCGTAGTAGTCGACTGAAATCGGCTTGGGCTCTGGTGATGGAGCCGACATTGGCGGTTGCGCCTTCTTGATCCTGACGAGCCCAGTGGCGGCCGCCTTGGGCACATTGTTGCCGTCCTTGCCTTGATGCACCCACCTATGGAATGTGGTGCGTGGGATATCGGCCATTCTGCAGTAGGTGTTAATGCTTCCGTGCCCGCTGGCGACAAATGCCAAGGCCTCCTGAACATGAGCCTCTTTCTCGGTGTCTGTATAAGTCCTCATATGTCTTGCCACTCCCTGGATTGGTATGCTGCATTCAGCATATAGAAGTGGCAAAGTCCAAAGAATAGGGATTTATAGAGCGCTTACAACCAGCCTGAATGGGTGAACTAAATCGACAGCGTATTCGCCAGACCGATTCCCTTTCAAACGGTGCAATCTTGTTGCTGGAATATTCTTGATGTCCAAGAGACTGGTTGCCGCAAGAAACTCTCCAATTCTTACTGTCTTTTCAATTTCTTTGTCTTGTACTCAACCACCAATATACGTATGTACTCTTTAATGTCAATATTTTATTAACCTAGTAGGTTAACGATTTATAGATTTTAATTTGATTATAGGGGATGATTCGGCCATTGTCACCAAAATTCATCCCAATCGATAGAGTTTCAGCGCCCTTGACAATGGCCGAATCAT
>CALFMX010000273.1 GCA_937902565.1 uncultured Spirochaetales bacterium | reverse complement strand
GGCCTAGCACCCTTTTTCCCCCAACTCATAGCTCCCCACGAGGCTTTGACACCTGTCCCCACGGTTCCCAAAAAGCCTCGTCAAACCCCCCCCTTTACTTCGCACATTATTCCCATTGCGCCTCACCCAGCGCTGTGCCCGCTACATAGCCACCACGAACCAATTGATCAAGTGTCCCTGCTCTTCTGTCGCTTCTTCATCCTCTCGTCCCGGCTCTCTCTTAACACCGTGGCAGGTGTCCAAGGTTGGGCGGCAGCGGCCAGGAGCTCATCCCACTGCGAAGGTCTCACCATTCCGTCCGGGAGATGAGTAGCGTAATTGCCGGTCAGCAATCGCTGCGTAGGCCGGCCATGCACCATGCCGAGCCAACTCTTTTCCCCCGGATTGACTGACATGATCTTTGTCCCTGCCCCAATCGCCTTCCGCTTCGATGCAGCTTCCTCATCGGTCTCGTAGTCTGAACAGACAAAATCTTCGGCACCGCGGATGTAGGGTCCTTCTTCGACAACATAAGGACGCCCGTCTCTGGTCTGACCCCATCCGTAGTCAACTATCATTTGATCAGTCGGACCTGGTCGCCTCTGTCCCGCAGTCGTGTCTTCCACACCCTCAGATGAGGAGGGGCTCCCATTCTGCTGGCACTCGGAGCCACTGTTCGACGAGGGTCTTGGTCGCTTCGGGGTCCCCAGGGAGAGATTCTTGAAGGGCTTGCTCGGGGTCCAAGGCTGGTTCTTCTGACCAGAAGGTGCAGGGGTTGAGGATTTGTCGGCTTGCTTCTGAACTCCAGGTCTTAGGCCGGTCGGCTTCTTCATCGGCTTCTTCGTCTTTGGGTCAGGTTCATCGTCGTCAGTCGAGACGGTTATTCCCCCTTGGTAGACAGGGAAGTTGTCAGTGATTTCCACGCCTTGGTCGGTATACCATTTGATCAATTGCGCAGGGAGGTCAGGAAACGTGACCCCGGAGTTGAGGACTGCAAACGGCCCTGGTCCTTGAGGAAGTTCTACCGCACCACCCAAGTTGGCCCGGGGAGTAGGGATCAAACGGTGGGATCGCCAGTTGCTAATGTGGCTGATATCCCTCACATCTGCCGGCACATATCCTCCCCAGTCGGTGTAAAGCTGGTCTCGGGACACCGTCTGAGCGAATTCGACCGGACTGTAATTGATCACATCTTCGTAGAGTGATTGCCGCTTTGTAATTGCCTTGCTGCGGGTGCTTTTGCGCCAGAAGTAACCGTCCTTGATCCCTAGCTCGTCAAAGATCATGGTCTGGTAGATGCCCTGAATCCCATCTAAGTTGTCGTCGTACAGGATGTCTCTGGGCTTTCCTCCTTTAGTCCACGAGTCTAGTAGCCAGTCACGAACCAATAGATCAAATGGTTGCGAGGGTACTTCCTCATTCCCGTCAATCTTCAAGGCCGTGGGGGGGCAAATCGTGGCCAACTCGCCTGAAGTCACTCCCACGAGCCCTCTGAGGGTTTGAAAGAGGCAGAACGTGCTGAGGAGACCACATTCCCATTCCCCTCTCTGTGGAGTCAAAGGGATAGAGTGGAAGTTGAAGTGGTATGGTTGACCGGCGCTTGCAAGGTGTTCCCTCCAGGCGATAGAGGCGAGCTTTGCACGGAGCTTCTGATCAGTTGATACAGTATCGAAGTGATAGAAGTCGCCCTTGACCCTGTCCCATATGAATGTGGTAAAGTGCTTGTTGTACCGGAACCTGAAAAATCCCACAAAGAATCTCTTCCCTCTGCAGGCTTCACGCCACCTCCGAATCCCTCCAAAACCCATGTCATGGTTCATTGGGACTCTCTCGTAGTCGTCGGGGAGGAAGGGCGAAGGTTCTTCCCAGTCGGGGTTGTACTCTGGCTTCTTCGCCTGGATATCGATTTCGTATCGTGCAACCGTGACGACCTTCTCAAGACCGTTCCCAAGCATTCGCAGTACCGCTGAAATCGAATCGTTGAGGAGCATCTCTCCGTCCTTCTCCAGGTCCTGGTGTAAGCGCCACAGGGCTAGCGCATGTTCCCCCCATGACACATTGTAGATGGGGTTGTTGTAGTAGTGCCGCTGGAGCTCGTCCTTTCCAAGCTTTGATTTGATCAATTGGTGATTGTCCGATGCACTGGGGTATTCGAAGGTGGCGGGGTCCCAATGGTCCCACTCCTGTCGTGGCTGGAAGAAGGGCGGCTGCTCGGAGTCGTATAGCTCTTCGATCGTATCAGGGCTGGTCTCATTCTTCTCAAGGAAGCTTCCTGCTCCTCCGAAGTGTTTGACCCGAGCCACTAGGTAGGCCATCTTCCCTTTCTTCATGTACCGCGAATGGTCAACGGGGGCGAAGAAAACGGTTGGTTGCGTGGGCGGAGGCATCTTGAAGGTTCAAAGCGTGCTCAAGGTTGTGAAGTTGTCGCTGTGGGAAGGTCTTTTTGTTGATTTGTGTGTGGTATGCGCGGTGCGTAGTTGTCGTGTGATTGCACTTCATATGATCAAATGGAAAGGCAGTCGATCGGTCTTTTAAGCTCGTCGGTTCTGGAGTGTGAAGGGGCTGATTCCAAGGTCGGCCACTGATCTGCGCTGATCTCGCTGTTGTTGGATAAAGAATGTTGCTTCGTCAAAGGGAATAGATGCGTGCTCTTGAACAGGCAGAAACGAGGCTTTGTGTTCTGATCAAATGGTCGGTGCGGGTGATTGTGAATAAGGAGCGGGTTGTGTCTTTGTGTCTCGAAGAAAGTGATTGAGGAGTCGGTTTGTGCGTGAGGTGTGAAAGAAGGCTGGTGTGTTGTTCTTCTCTTGTGAGGCTGTCCAGCTCTTCTGATGTGCGCGGAGGGTGACCGTGAATCATAGCCCTCCGCTTCGAGATCACCTGAACACGCCGCTCCTCTTTCTTCACACATTTTGACCTTGCACGCATATAACTTCTGTGTGCTCCCCATTTTCTCATTCTCCTCTCTTCCAACTTCACCACTCTTGTCTGCGCTTTTGATCAATCGATTCACCATGTCTGCGCAGACTCCTCACGAGATCCTCGCCAACAAGCGACGGAACGTCCTCCCCAACATTCGGACTCTCGCTCAACCTCAGCTTTCTCACACTGACTTCCAGAGGGGTACCTCCTCTCAGTGGAGTGACCGTGGCGGGTTCAAGGTGACTCCTGCAGAGGCCCAGACGGCCAACCTCCCCAGGGCTCGTTCCCGTATCCTCTCTGCTCTCGATAGCCTTTCTGACCAAATGATCAAACAGGTCCACGAGTGCCTCAAGGTCTGGATCTGTTCTCGCTTCGCCCTTGACCGAGATGGCTTCCCTCTGTATGTCGAGCTCGCCTTTGACGACACGGGCCGTGAGAACCCAAAGGCCATCGCGAAACGTTTCTTTGAGCGCTGCGGCGCTCCCGATGCGGTCATGAGAGAGCTCATTTCGTTGATACCGAATCGTTCCCTCCAGACCATCTACATTCCTGCCGACTTTGCCCACCCCCGTGGATGGTTCTTCAAGCAATTGATCACTCGCCCCGAGCACCGGAAAGCTCTTGGGATCGCCCTTCTCGGTTTCCGCAACCCCATTTTCTGTCGACACTGCTGCCAGTCCTACTTGACCAATATCAGCTGGAATAAGGAGCATATCCTTTACCCCTTCTCGTCTTGCGTCTCGATCAAGGGTTTCATGGGCGGGAAGTGTGCCAACTGCGTTTGGCACCAGAAGCCTTGCGAGTGGGAGTTTCTGTCTGGGTACCAGCCAAAATCTGCCACTGAAGGTCCTTTGGACTGGCCTCTGCAGGGGAAGGATACTCCAAAGGATCCGTCCGATGAGGTTGGAATTGATCAACTGAATCGGGTGTCTTGTCCTCGCATTTCCTGCCTGTACCCTTCTGAGGATGGGAATCAAGAGCAGGACCGTCAGCTTCTCCAGGGGATGCGCCAACTGGCTCTTGATGAGAAGGCTGACCCTTCTGGGTTCTGGAAGGGGGTGGATTTTGAGTCCTAGGAGCTCTTCTCGCTGAGGGATGAATTTTGAGTGTGGTAAGGCGTTGTTGTTTTTGCTT
>CALFMX010000272.1 GCA_937902565.1 uncultured Spirochaetales bacterium | reverse complement strand
TTCCAGCTCGCCTATCGGGATCAAGATGGAGATAGGCGAGCTGGAAGGTCACCCCTTCTACGTGGCCGCCCAATTCCATCCGGAGTTCAAGTCCCGGCCCAGGAAGCCGTCCCCGTTGCACCTGGGGCTGATAAAGGCGGCCCTGGATTACAAGAAGGTCCAGGAGAACCGCCTCAATGAGCTCTGAGCAAACCTCTTCCCTTTCCCCGCCGTTCGCGTACGATCGAGCTGGCCAGCGTTTCCACGAAACCAGGAACCTTTATATCAACGGAGTAGCTTGAGAGGTCGATAACCATGGCTGATGACGATTACTTATCACTGCTGGGAAGGGCAAAGGAGAAGCTTCCCGAGACCATTGAGAAGCACGAGAGGTTCACCGTCCCCGAGCCCGATGTGCTCCAGGAGGGAAAGATCACTGTGGTACGCAACTTCGGGGCCATCATCGACGCTTTGCGTCGGGAGCCGGACCACCTGCTTCATTATCTCCTGAGGGAGCTGGGCACGCCCGGGCAGATCGAGGGGCAGAGGCTCGTCCTCAAGGCCAAGATCTCTACCGCGCAGCTCAATGACCGCATCACCAACTATACCGAGACGTTCGTGCTGTGCTCGGAGTGCGGAAGGCCTGACACCCACATCAACAAGGAGGGCCGCACCCTGGTCCTGGAGTGCGAGGCCTGTGGCGCGCACCGCCCGGTAAGGGTCCGCCGCGCCGTCCGTCCCGACGAGAAGGAAGGGCTCAAGGAGGGTGGGGTCTACGAGGTCATGGTGGAGGACGTCGGCCGCAAGGGCGACGGAGTCGCCAAGTTGGACAAGTACATCATCTACGTTCCTGGCGCCGCCAAGGGCGCCCAGGTCAAGGTGAGGATCCAGAAGATCTCCGGAAACGTGGCCTTCTCGGTCCTGGACAACTCCTGAAACCCCTTCGGCCCTGGGGGCCGACCTCTCAGGGCGCAAGGGCCACCAGCAGAGGCGTTGGCCCGGAGCGCCCTACCGCCCGCCTTCGTTGCCAGCATTATGGGCGGGCAAGAAAACATTTAAGAATGTTCTCACCATCTTGTGGCCCGAGCGGAGGTAGCCCAGCCTGGCAAGGCGCAGGATTGCTAATCCTGTGTCCGCGAGGACTCGGGGGTTCAAATCCCCCCCTTCGCACCATTCTTCATCCTTTTAATTAAGGCGATATCTCAGAGCGTCATCCCACCATCGGCCTGGGCCGGTAGAGGATGCTGAGGGTGAAGGCCGCCACGACCGATACCGCGCATATGAGGGTGGCCGCGACGATGGTGAGGTCGTCGCTCTGGTTGGCGGCAATGCCCGCCAATGCCCACAGTATCCCGGCTCCGAAGGCCACATCCCTCCGGTCAAAGGCCATCACCACCGTGATGATCAATACCAGCAGCAACACCACGATCGCCCATATCTCCGGATCGATACCGAGGCCGTCCCAGCCGATCGAGACGAGCGCGGCCGAGATGTTGGCGGCGGTGGCGACGGTGATCCATCCGAGATACACGCTGAACGGCAGATGGATGGCCAGCCTCTCCGCCGATCTGACCCTTTCCTTCCCGACCCCCAGGCGGAGATAGATTGCGACCAGGGAGCCAAGGAGCAGGAGCATGATTATCGCGGAGGCCGCCAGGAGCTCGTACTGCCAGACGAATAGCCATGATATGTTGAGAATACTGCTCAACACGAACAACCACCCTATGCGCCCCTGAGTGGTTCTCAATCGGGGCCGTACCGCGAGCTGATAAACGACGAAGATGCCCAGAAGGAGATAGATCAGCCCCCATATAGCGAAGGTGAAGCCCGCCGGCGTCACCAGGGTGGGATTGGCGTTCGAGACGTCCGCCGTGACCTTACCGCCGATCAGGGTGGTGCTTCCCGCGAGCGCGTTGATAACGATCATCACCCCGCTGAGGAGGTTGCCGATCGTCTCCTGGAAGGCAAAGCCCAGGATAACCCCTGTTATCCCCAAGCCGGCCAGCACGGGGCCCATGTTCAGGCCCATCTGCTGGAGGAAGGCGATGGAGAGGAGAATCCATCCCAGGATGTTGACCAATTGCAGGGTGTAGCGGGCCATCAGGTCGCTGATCTTCTTCGAACGGTGCAGGCCCCGCTCGAGGAGCTTCATCACCCAATGGATCAGCAGCTTCCCCACCGCAACCATGATGATGCCGCCGAGCAGCGCAAACAAGAAGGAGACAACCCGTATCTCGGACCACTGCTCGATATGGTGCTCGATGCCCAGAATAATCGATTTCACGTCAATGCTTGCTGCTATCATATGTTCACACCCTCATTACACCTCAAATTGGGGCAGGATGGTACCACCCTGCCCCATAGCATACACCTTTGGTCGCCCTATCGGGAGAGGAGACTGTGCAATTTCTTGGTGAACGCCACCGGATCCTTGGGCATGACACCCTCGGCAAGCAGGGCTTGGTCGAGGAGCACCGATGAGAGGTCGGCGGTATACTCCTTGTCATCGCTTGCAGCGATCTTCTGGACCATGGGATCGGAGACGTTGACCTCAAGGATCGGCTTGGCCTCCTCGAAGTCAGCCTGCCCCATCGCCTTGAGGAGCTGCTGCATCTGGACGGTGGGGTCGTTCTCGTCGACAACGACCACAGCCGGAGCGTCAGTGAGGCGCGATGATGCCACCACGTCCTTGACGCGGTCGCCGAGGGCCTTCTTGATCTTCTTGACCAGCTCCTTCTCCTCCTTGCTCGCCTTCTCCTCTTTCTCACCCTCCTCCTTCAGGTCGTCGACCGCACCACTCTTGTTGATGGCCTTCAGCTCGACCTCCTGATAGGTGCCGATGGAACCGACGATCAGATCGTCGATGTCATCACTCATGATGAGGACCTCGAGGCCGCGCTTCTTGTAGGCGGCGAGCAGAGGACTCGCCTTCAGCGTCTCCTCCTTGCCCCCGGTGATGTAGTAGATCGCCTTCTGGTCGGCGCCCATGCGCTCCTTGTAGGAGGCGAGGCTGGTCCACCCCTCTTCGGTCGAGGACTTGAAGCGCACCAGCTCCAAGAGCGCATCGCGGTTGGCGTAGTCGCTGTAGAGCCCCTCCTTGAGCGGACGGTTGTACTGCTCGATGAAGGTGGTATAGAGCTCGGGGTTTTGCTCGCTGAGCTTGGCAAATTCGCCGAGCAGCTTCTTCACCGATGCGGTGCGGATGGCGCTCATCACCCGGTTCTGCTGCAGGATCTCGCGGCTCACATTGAGCGGCAGGTCCTCACTGTCGATGACACCACGCACGAAGCGCAGGTAGGAGGGGAGCAGCTCCTTGTCGTCGTCGGTGATGTAGACGCGCTTGACGTAGAGCTTCACCCCGGGGCGATAGTCGGCATAGTACATGTCGAAGGGGGCTTTCTTGGGGATGTAGAAGAGGGTGACGTACTCCGTCGCCCCTTCAGCACGGGTGTGGAGATAGAAGAGCGGGTCCTCGCTGTCGTAGCTGCTCTGCTTGTAGAACTCGTTGTACTGTTCGGCAGTGAGTTCGTTCTTGGGCCGACGCCATAGCGCCGATGAGCTGTTGATCTGCTCGACCTTGTGCTCGATCGTCTTCACCGGATTGCCTTCGTCATCCTTCTTCTTGTCATCGTAGGAGGTCTGGTCGTAGGAGAGGAAGATCGGATAGGCGATGTGGTCGCTGTACTTCTTTATCAGCCGCTCGATCTGCCAGCGGTTGGCATACTCACTGCCCTCATCGTTGAGGGTCAGCGTGATGGTCGTCCCATGGCTATCGCGCTCGCTCTTATCAAGGGAGTAGCTGCCCTTGCCGGTGGAGGACCACTTCCACGCCTCATCCTCGCCCGCCTTTCGGCTTATCACCTCAACACGGTCGGCGACCATGAAGGCGCTGTAGAAGCCGACACCGAACTGGCCGATGAGGTTGCTGTCCTTCTTCTGCTCCTCGGTGAGGGAGGCGAGGAACTTCTTCGTGCCGCTCGAGGCGATGGTACCGAGGTTGTCCCCCAGGTCCGCCTCGTTCATACCGAGGCCGTTGTCGCTGATGGTAAGGGTGCGGTTCTTCCCCTCCTCGGTGAAGGAGAGGTCGATCCTCGGTTCGAACGCCAGGCCCTTGAGCTTTTCATCGGTAAGGCTGCGATACTTGAGCTTGTCCAGAGCGTCTGATGAGTTACTGACCAACTCCCTGAGGAAAATCTCCTTGTTGGAGTAGAGGGAGTGGATGATGAGCTGAAGGAGTTCAGCTACTTCAGTCTTGAATTTCTTTTGTGCCATATTGAATGCATACCTCCAAAGGGATATGAGCAAACATAGTGATTTTTACTACAAGCGGCAATTGTTCCTTAACAAAAGAAGCGTAACAGGCTATGCTCAACCCATGAAATTCAGTGACCCCGCCACCGCCCGTACCGTCAACCGCCTCCGTGTGCTGAATCTGTTGCGCCAAGAGGGGACGATGAGCAGGGCAGACATCTCCCGAAGCCTCAACCTGAACAAGCCCTCGACAAGTGAAATCGTCGCCACCCTCATCGAGGAGGGGTTTGCCGAGGAGGGGGGAAAGGTCCAGACCTCCAGTGGCCGACGCCCCACCGCCATCTCGCTCAAGAGCGATGGCCACGTTGTCCTTGGTGTCGAGCTCGGCTCCTTTACCACCAGCTTCCTGCTCTCCGACCTCAAGGGGACGATCTTGCGCTACGAACGCCTGCCCACCCCACCCCAGCCCGATGCCAAGGAGTGGGGGGAGAAGGTCATCAAGAGCTGCATGAAGTTTGCCGCCTCGACCACCCTCAGCGGTATCGTGGTGGCCACCGCCGCCACCGTCTCGGCTGACCGCCGGAGCATCACAAAGCACGAGAATTGGGGGTGGCGGGATATTCCCCTCGCCCAGGCCATCGAGGTCCACACCAAGGTACCCACGATCCTCGTCCACAATGTCGAGGCGATGGTCAGCGCCGAACGCACCTTCGGGGGGGAGAAGAGCGAGACGCTGCTCTACATCAACTGGGCCCATCATATCAACGCCGCCTGGGTCAACAACGCTACCGTCACATCACAGCGCAGCAAGTTCGGCCACCTGCCCATCGCCTCGACTGGGCTCTGCCAGTGTGGAGGGATCGGGTGCCTCGAGACCATCGCCTCAGGGTGGGCACTCAAGGAGAAGGGAGAGGGGATGTCAGCCAAGCAGCTTGCCAGCCTGGGCGGTACCAACCCCCACCTCGTGGAAGCGTGCAAGGCAATGGGGACCGCCCTCATCTGGGCCGCATCGATTACCGGAGCCGAGAAGATCATCCTCGGTGGCGGCATCTCCAATATCGGAGAGCCATACCTGGGCCTCATCAGGGAGATCTTTGCCCGACACGCCCACCATGAGCTCTCATCAACCCCGATTGTCCAGTCTGCCCTCAAGGAGCAGTCATCAAACCTGGGTTCGATCGCCGTAGCGCTCGACCACTGGATCTTCCGCTCATCAATCCTGAAGACACTCCAGGAGTACTAAAAACCGCTACTCGAAACCGAGTAGCGGTAACCTCCTAGAGAACCTTGGGACTCCTCTCCCAAGATACGCGTCCACCCGCTGGAACAATCGTGGTGGACCAGAGCAACGACACATATGATTATTGCATGCTTTGTCGCCCCTGTAAAACAAAATCGACGCAGATTATGGAATGTTTTCAACTCTCCTCGGTATAGGTCATGGAAATAACCCCGCTATATAGTCCTGCCGTGTAAATATCATTGATGTTCTTCTGAATCCGGACCGTCAACGTCCCCATCGGAGTTGTGTCTTGGTACCCAGCCACAAATAGGGTATTGAAGGTATTGCCGTTCTCTACACGTGTGTTATATCGGTCGTCACTCTTGAGCTCTAATGATACTCTCAGTGAATCGTTGTCATCACTACTGACCTCATCGAACTGGAAGGAGAGATACCCCCTCTTGTTGCTGGCCAGATGGCTGGAGTAGCTGAACCTCAGGGATTGGGTAACATCCCACTGCTCAAGCGCGGGGAAATCAAACACCAGTAATCCTTCCCCTGAAGTCAACTCGGCCCCAGCCTCATCGGTGATGACGATCTCCACATCACGTGGCTGGATAACCCCGACCATCCGCACCGTGATTGGCTCCATCCCAGATTTAGGGAGAGGAGAGCTCGCAAAGAGGGGGGCACACAGCAGAGTAATTAAGAATGTGACTACAATGGTACGGCGCATCCTGTTCAACTCCAAACTATTCTTGCATCAGTATAGCAAATCGAAAGTGAAAAACAAAGCTGTGCAGTTACCTGCACAGCTGGACTTTCAATAACACAATGCCTAGAGCAATTACTCTGTTACAATGCTAATTGACAACTCAGATTCATACGTACCGACATCTTTGCCTTCAGTTGATCCTGGCGTGACTTTTATAGTAGCTTCAGCCGCAACCAAACTGTTACTAGGAGTATACGTTAAAACAGGAATCTCTGTACTATCAGTTATAGTGTTTTTCACAGTATCTACATCACCTACAGTGATGGTTACACTAGCAATGTCTACTACATTCGAGCCGTTCTTAAAACCACTCACTGTCATTACAGATGTGAATCCAACACCATTCTTCGCTTCATACCCATAAATCAGCTGCGGTGGAGTGGTAAACGCATCCTGACCATCGTTGTTAGCTGTAGGTTGATACAATCCGTCACCAGTCTTAAAGCCATGCCGGAACGAGGATCCAATAACACCTTTCAAAGTAGCTGTTACAGCAGAGCCATCGTTAGCCGTTAAGCCTGCACCCGGAAGGCCATCACCAGCAAACAACCCACCCACAGCAATCAGCAGAACCAGTGCAAGAACAATCAATTTCTTATTCATAATAATTCTCCTTGGGAAGGTCTTTTAATTGTGGACACGTTCCCTCATATCAATGACAGGATACAGGCGAATCGGACTTATGTCAATATTAAAGGTTTAGATTTTATTATTTCTTTCTGATTTTTCTTCAAATTACTATTATTTATTATATTATATGATTTTATATACTTTTTGACTTATATCAGATGTTTGTAAGATGTTGATAATTGTAGAATTTCGACTCTTTTGGTGTGTAATAAAGAAAAGATACACCAGATTTGATGTATCCATATGACATAGCAATGACGGCTACTTGATCAGTTTCCAGTCGTGATCCCGATCGAGACAGTGGTTGAATAGTTCCCGGATGGCGCATTTTCCACATCATCTTGGTTGGCAATGACCGTCAGCGTGTAGGCATAGACCGCCATCCCACCCTTGTTGGGGGTAAATGACGCCAACTGATACTCTCTCTTGTTGCCTTCGAGCTGATCAAATGCAGAATTGGACTCTGCTCCGTTAGCATCCTTGACGATGATATCTGAAATACCCACTTCGCCAGGATCTCCGGAATCTGACCGGGTGAAGGGGGCGACCGTTGCATAGACGGTCATCGGGATCGCGGTATTGGTCTTCACTGCATAGGTGAGCTGCACCCCGTTGGGATTGAAGGCGTCACTCTCGCTCGTCGACGCGTAGATCTGAGTCGTGTCACCATCCTTCAGGAACCCGTGGATAAGGACCTCGGGGACACTGGTGGTGAGATGAATCGTGACCTGGTTTGGCGCTGATCCGAGGCTCAGCGCCATAGCAAGGAGTATAATTATCGACACATATCGTTTCATGAAGTTCTGTTCCTCCTAGAAAAGCGTGCAAGTCCTTCTCCAGTCTTACTTCCGCTTGAAATATACTATTCATCTCAAACATATGTCAATACGAATAGATATATTTCAGGAGTGTTCTCTTTGCAATTTTGTATAATATTTGATATTTGTTTCATGTCTATATAATTAAATGTCTTTACACTTATGTCATCTAGCACAATATTGTGTTTTTTCCATATGTTGACACACTCAAACCAAAAGAAGAGCAAAGCTTTGGATAATCGTCAACGGGTTTTCATATCATCCAGCAATCATGACAGCATATCGTTTTGCTTTACTGATACTTAGCAGTAATCTGCCATTATCCTAACTTCCAACATACTTATGACATTTTTTGTGTTATATGATTGCTTTTCTGCCGAAAATGGCGTATACAAAGGGTGTATATAAGGAGATGAACACCACCCATGAACAAACCAGAAGGATATCGCAGAGGCTCGGCCACCAAATCATCGATTATCGCCGCGGAACTCGAGCGGGATATCTTGAACGAGAAATACAAGGCAGGGGAGAACCTCCCCAGCCAACATGAACTTGCCGACCGGTTCGAGGCGTCGAGCCGCAGTATCCGGGAGGCATTCAAAAACCTCGAGGCCAAGGGCCTGATCGAGGTCAGCCAGGGCAAGCGCGCGGTCGTGCTCAGCAACAGCCTCGACCAGTTCGTCAGCTCCCTCGCCTCCTCGATGACCAACAAGCAGATCCCCGACAAGAAGCTCATCACTGATCTGATGCAGGTGCGCACCACTATCGAGGTGAGTGCCTCCAGGGAGCTCAGCCGTGATCCAGACCGCAAGATGATCGTACGCTCCCTCGACCAGGCGTGCAAGAAGATGGAGACCCTCCTCCCCGAACTCGAACACAGCAAGGACCCCCTTGTGATGCAGGAGTTCAAGGAGAACGAGTATGACTTCCACGCCATCCTCATCAAGAGCAATGACAACATCATCCTCTCCTCGATCTACGAAAACCTCGCACCGCAGCTCTACGATGCACTCGATCGTCTCAGCGAGACCTATGCCGAACAGCGAAAGAAGGTCAATGAGTATCGCTACCTCGTCGAAGCCTTGCAGAATGGACAGACCGACCTCGCCGTTGCCCTGACGCTCGTCAACCTGACTACGACCCGCGAGAAATTCGAAGCGCTGCATTTCTAACTGTTC
>CALFMX010000271.1 GCA_937902565.1 uncultured Spirochaetales bacterium | reverse complement strand
GGGACCGCATACCGTCCCTTCGAGGGAAGTTACGTTCGGCCCGGGAGGTCAGGTTCAGATAGATATCGACATTGGCCCTGAGGTAGTCGCCAACGTCCTCGCTCACCTCGAAGGGGAGGGGGATGAGGAGGTTCTGGCTCAGCGTCTTGCTCCTCACCTGGTCGAAGATGAGGCGTTCGTGGGCGGCGTGTTGGTCGACAAGGTAGAGCTCATCCCCCTTTTGGGCGATGAGGAAGAGGTTGAAGGCTTGGCCGAGGTAGATGAAGCGCTCCTCCTGTCCCACGGGTTTACCCCACTCCATCTCATCGTAGCTCTTTGTGGTGCTGCCCTTGTGCTCTCCAAGGATCTCCCGCGCCTTCTCGAACCACTCGGGGTCGATGGGGGTGGATCGTTCCATGGCCCGTGGCGTGTATGCGCTCTTGCCGCTTCGCACATGCGTCTCTCCGGTGGGCGTGAAGAGCTCACGGTCATAGCGGGCCGGCTGGGGGGTGAGGCGGGGGATCGAGCCCTTGAGTTGGCTGCGGATCATCACGCCCACCTGGTGGTGTATCTCCGCCTTGTTGCGGATCTTCACCTCACGCTTGGTAGGGTGAATATTGAAGTCAACGAGTGTCGGGTCGACGGTGATAAAGAGGTAGCAGTAGGGGAAGGAGCCGCCGGGCAGCTGCTCGCCGTAGCCATAGGTGACCGCCTGGACGAGGGAGTACTCATCAACCGGCCTCCCGTTGACGTAGATCTTGATATGGGAGCGGTCGCTTCTGAAGAGCGAACCCTTGGAGGCTACGGCATAGAGGCTGTAGCGGTCCGCCTGCGTGCTCAGCTCGACCATCTCGGACTCTGCAACCGGTTGGTTCAGGGAGAGGACGTCGATGACCCGGCCCTTGGCTGTCGTGGGGGCCAGGTCGAGGCGGAGTTTCCCATCCTGGTAGAGGCGGAACGAGCGTTCAGGGAAGGCGAGGGCCTTCTGGATAAGGAGCTGGCGTGCCATCGTTGCCTCGGTGGCAGCCCGCTTGAGGAACTGGCGCCTGGCCGGCAGCTCGGAGAAGAGGTTGTCGACGGTGACGATGGTCCCCTTGGCCGGGCCGCCGGGGACAACCTCACCCTTGACGCCGTTGTCGACCGTGATCTGATAGGCACGTTCGCCCTGGTAGGAGCTTTGGATGGTGATGGTGCTCACCGCGGCGATGGAGTAGAGCGCTTCGCCGCGAAACCCCATGCTGGTGATGTGGTAGAGATCATCGAGTTCGCGCACCTTGCTGGTTGCGTGGCTCTCACAGAGGAGGATCAGGTCATCGGCGGCGATACCCCCACCATTGTCGATCACCTTGATCTGGGAGAGGCCTCCCTCCTCGAGGCTGACGGTGATCTCGTCACCTCCGGCATCGAGGGCGTTGTCGACGAGCTCACGGACAACCGAGGCGGGTCGTTCAATGACCTCGCCTGCGGCTATCCGCTGGGCAACGAGGGGGTCAAGGCGCTGGATCCTCACGATTAGAACCTCATGTTCAGGTCAACCTTTGCTGCTACGCTGATGATCGGGACGGTGAAAGAGGTGCTGTTGGCAGGGTAGGTGGCCTTTGCGGTGAACGTGAAGGGGGCCCATGTGTAGCCGACCTTGAGGTAGCTGGCAGCATAGGGGCCACTGAGCAGGTCAAGGAGCGAGCCGCTGCCATTGGCCAGGTCACCGATCGTGGTGATGATGCCGAGCTGCTGCAGCCCCAGGCCGATGGTCAGGCCCTTGAACGTCACATCAAGTGAGAGCTGGGTGAAGTCGGCTGTCTGGCCTCCGGTGAGCGTGGCAAAGGTGAAGGAGGAGGTGAGCGGCAGGTTGATTGCCAGGTTCGCCTTCACGTTCTTCCCTTTCCAGCCGAGCTCGGTCAAGACATCAACGATGCTGTCATAGGCGGTATCGATGTTGGAGTAGGTGAAGTCGTTCACCAGGAAGTTGTGGTTCATCCCGTCGTTGAGCGAGGCAAGGAGTTTGGCCGAGAAGCCACCCTGGGTGAGGGAGAAGCCGGCGCCGAGGAGGTAGTTGGGAAAGAAGGAGGCAAGGCTGGTATCGACGAACTGGTCAAAGTCGATGGTCGGGTAGACCGGCAAGTACCCCTGGGCTTGGATCAGGGCTGAGAATTGGGTGGTTCGGCTGTTGATGATCGGCAACTTGAAGGAGAGCAGGGGGTAGAGGTCGACGGTGTTCATGGAGTTCTTCGCTTCGACAAGCGTACCGAGGGCAACGGTGATCGGATACCCCTTTGGGGCGGTGAACTGGAAGAGCATCGAGGCGAACTGGCTGTTGCCATCCATGAGGCTCTTCACGCGCATGTCATCGATCGAGGTGAAGAGGGAGAATGCGCCGATGGTAATCTTGTTCTGGAGCACCAGGCGGTTGTCCTCGCCAAAGGGCGGGGCGAAGAAGGTCGAGAGCTCGCTTCTGAGCGAACGGGAGTGGTCAGCAACAAGATAGAAGGGGCTGGTCTCATACCCGATGCGCAGGTGGTCGATGTAGGTGAAGATGTAGTTGCCCATGCCGAAGGCGCCACGCGGTACCGGGGCGAACGTATTATCGAAGGCAGTGAAGTCACTCGTCTCGATCGAGCCGTTGAGCCGGATGGCAAAGGGGCCCTTGTCGACGTATGGCTTGGCGTAGAGGCGATGGGTCATGGCGTTTGCATTGGTCCCGTCAAGGAGGAACTCATAGCCCATCTCAACTCCGAACAATCCACTACGCTTGGCCTGGGCGGCACTGCTGGAGAGGGAGGGGCGCGTGTTGCTCTCTGTCTCCGGTTGGGTTGGGGGAGCGGCTACAGGAGCTGCAGGCTCAGCTGTGACCGACGGGGCCGACGAGACTGCTGCCACCGATGGCACAGACGGAATGGAGGGGGCTACAGGGAGCATCTCCTCTTCCTCTTGTTCTAGATTCGTGGTTTGGACACCGGCAAAGCTCGGAGCGAGCGGGATGGGTGTGACTGCCACCGGCTCGACGACCTCTTCAACGATTGCTTCACGCGTGACTGTTGCAATGGTAGGTATGGCAGGAGTTGCAGGGGGAAGCTCCTCTTCCTCCTCAACCTCCACTATAATCTCAAAGAGGTCAGCAGGAGGGGCCTGGGTCTCAGCTGTGGCGGTGATGGTGTCGATTACTGTCGGGACCATGACCGTCTCCGCTGCAATTGGTTCCTCAACGATTGGCTCTGGGATGACAACCACCGGCTCTTCGATAACGGGGGCGAGCCGGGTAACCTGTACGCCCTTGAAGGTGGGGGAGCCGGCGATCAGGAGACCTGCGGCGGCGCGCTGCTCCCTGGTCTGCCGTGCGATGGCGATTTCAGGGTAGGTGGCGTAGGTGAGGTAGTAGCCGCTTTGGACCGCTTCGCTCATGCGGCTCATATTCTGCATATACAGCTTCTCGAAGGGGCGGATGGTGGTGCTCTTTTGTGTGATGATGTTGTAGGAGTTCACACTGCCGCTGAAGACGGTGACCGACTCTTCACTGTCGCTTGTCACGATGAAGACCTCACCGGTCTGTCTCAATGTGTAGCGAGAGGCGGGGGTGGAGACGGTCAGGGAGCCTCCGAAGAGGTTGGTCGCCTTGAACGTCGCCTTGCCTCTGATTAGGGAGATCTCGATATCACGAGTGGCCAGGGACGTCGTGACGGCAAGGCTGCCTTGGTATATGTTCACCGTGCCCACTGGAGTGACGATGAGAAGGTCACTGTCGGGGTTGCTGATAATCCACCCCTCACCGATATCGCTTGCATCCTCAAGCGTTGCATCGATGGGGCGGCCGTTGCGGTCATAGAGCTTGAGCGACCCAACGTCCCCGTCTCCGATGAAGACCGAGTTATCAGCCGCAAGGCCAGAGGCCATGCAAAGGATTAGGATAAACAGACCAACTTTCTTGAACGACCAATTCATACTCACTCCCTACCCTGTATTTAGAGGATTGTCACCCTCACTGCAGTACTTAGTTTGTACGTAGCTTCACCCTGGTCATCAAATGTGGCATTGAGACCAAGATCCATAGTGTACGGTTTGGCTTTGATGACCGCAGAAGCAGTGAGGACAACGTTGCGAAGTGTCTGCAATCCCTCAAAAAACCGTTCACCTGTAGAGGTAGGATAAAGCTTTTCATAGGTGAAGTCCAGAGAAACGATATTGAATAGTCGTTTGTCTATATGAATACTCGTAACAAATTGGTAGTCATGGTAGTTGCCCTCGGTCAGGTGGCCAGCCATCTTGCCTCGAAGGTAGACACCATAGCGGCTGATGTTGATATTGAGGGTCGTGTCGAGGCGGCTCGTGCCGATGGGGAGCAGCAGGGCGTCGGTCTCCACACTGCTGCGTGTCTCGAAGGTTGAGGTGAAGTATTCGCTGTGGAATGCCCCCCTGATGGTGTTGGTGATCGAGGCATTGAAGACCAGGATGCTCTTCGTATGGCCCCAGATGCCCCACCGCCATCCGAGTGCGGGGGCAAAGAAGGCACCATCCTTCGCCTCGGCGATGATGTTGCCAAAGAGGTTGAGGTTCAGGTACTCCCACTCGTAGATGGGGTAGGAGCTGTCAAGGGCAAAGAACTGGTAGCGATGGATGGGAGCCTCGCCCCTCTTTGGGGGACTGTATGCCCAGGAGAAGCCGACCTCGAATTTGGCGAACTCCCCGGCCTTGGCAACGGAGCCGAGGGGGCGTCCATAGAAGCGCCACGCAGAGAGAGTGGGCTCGAAGAGGTCGTTGGTGATGAAGTGGAACCCGCCGTTGGGGAGGCCGAAGTGGGAGAGGTCGATCATGAGCTCAAAGCCAGGGCGGCTTGACCGCAGATCCAGGCTCTGGTCAAAGTACCCGTTGACCAGGGCACCGTCCCCGAGCGTGATGCCCATAAGCTTGCCATAGCGGGCATAGGCAGTCTCATAGCGCTCGCCCCACTGCATGGAGCGGATGAACCGGCTGTAGTGGCTCACGACGTTCAGGGCATACTCAGAGGAGCTCTCATCCCCTCGTTCGGGTGGGAGCCAGGGGGAGAAATCGAGATTGATGTTGAAGGGGTCGAGGGTCAGCTGTCCGGCAAGCTTGAGATCGAACTGGGCGCTGAACGCGCCGACGCGAAGCTCGGGCATGTATGAGAGGCGGAAGTACCCTTCGCTGGTCGCCTCTCCCTCGATGAGGGAGGAGTCGCTTGAGAAGGGGAACGTTGATGAGAAGGGCAGTTTCACCCATTGGAACGAGGAACCCTGGCTGCTCTGCGAGGCAAGTTCGCCTTGGCCCGAATCCATGCCCTCGCTGTACAGGGGGGCAAGGAGGAGCAGGAGCATGGCAAGGAGGAGTGCTGTTTTCTTCATGAAAAGCTCCCTCCTTCTCCCCCATTGTCCCATATTTCTCAGTGTATTGTAAACATGAGTACGTACTTCACGTTACACTCGGCCCTCGAATTGGTGGGCATGGTAGATGTGCTCGCGCGTCAGTTTGTCGATGTGGCTCAGCTCGCTGATGATCGGTTTGAGACGGGATCGGACGTTGGTCTGGTCAAAGGGACAGACCGGCTTGATCACCGGCAGTTCACAGCGCTGGGCAATGTTGCGGATCGTCGATTCACGGACCTCAATCATCGGGCGCACGATGGTGAGCTTGCCACCAAAGAACGGCTGGGCCGGTTGCATGGTGGAGAAGTTCGCCCTGAAACAGAGGTTCATCAGGCTCGTCTCCACCAGGTCATCGAGGTGGTGGCCCATGGCGATGATCTCGATCCCCTCCTTTTCGCAGTATTCGAAGAGGATCCGCCTTCGATTTCGGGAGCAGAGGTAGCAGTTGAACTCCCCCTTGAAGGAGTCAGGATACTGATGCTCGTCGAGGATCGTGAAGTCGTAGCCAAGGGTGGTGAAGTACTCGGTGAGCAGTGCACGGTACTCGACCGGGATCGGGTGTTCAATCCAGTTGATCAGGACCGCCTTGAGGGTGTAGTCGATGGGCAGCCACCGCTTCCTCAGCGAGAGGGCGAGGGCCAGGGCGAGGCTATCCTTGCCCCCGCTGGCCGAGAGCAGGATGGTCTCACCCTCGCGGATCATCGAATAGGTGTTGATGGCCTTGCCGGTCTGCTTGATGAACCGCATCACCGGGGGCGGTATGGGGCCGCCCACCATGGATTGCCAGCCGGTGCTCTCCATGGTCACTCCTCCAGCGCCCGGGCAAGGGCGCACCCATCGATTGGCTCTCTCGAGAAGATCCTGAGCTTCCTCAGCGAATTCGTGAAGGAGTCTTGGATATCCTTTCCAAAGATATGGTGGGTCTCTCTGCTGTCGAGCAGCGTCCCCTCCTCGGAGATGATGGGCATGCGGGCCTCAAAGCTCACGGGCTCCGGGATGTCGATGATGATCGACCCCGCCTCCAGGCCGAGGGCCCGGCTCATCGCCTCCTCCTTGTGGTGACGATCAATCGGGGAGAGGATCTGCACCCCCTCGACTGACGCCTCATAGCGGACAGGATAGGGGCGGTTCTCCCGTACCGCCTCGATCAGGGCGTAGCGATCGCCCCGCTTATCCATCAGGGAGAAGAACTCACTGTCATCGAGGCTGAAGAGCTCATCCTCGGCAAGCGAGCCTTCGCAGAGGAGGGCGACGACCGCCTTCTTGACCATGGCGGTGGCGCTGCGGACGCGGGGATGCCAGTAGACGTTGCGATACATGAGGTATTTGGAGAAGAGGAGGTGTTCCACCGAGGCGATGGCCTCCTCCTCAAGGGCGATCGCCCCGTCTGCGATCCGCAACTTCGCTGTGATGTAGGAGGCATCCTGCATCCCGTAGGGAACCCCGCAGAAGAGGGCATCACGGTTGAGGTAGTCGAGCTTATCGGGGTCCAGGGCCCCGCTGAGGATCGAGCGGTAGAGGGTAATCTCCCCGGTGGGCGCCTCTCGCTCCTCATCAATGATTGCACACACAAGCTCTGTGGTAGTCCCGCACCCCTCGATAAGGGCGGTGAGGGACGGGCTCGCCTCGATCATCGCCGCCCCGATGGTCTCATGGTCGGTGGCGATGACATCCTTGAGGGAGTGGGCGTAGGGGAAGTGGCCGATATCGTGGAGGAGGAGGGCACAGAGGTAGGCCTGCACCCCTTCGCTGGTGAAGGGGAAGGCGTGCTCGGTGCGCAGGAGGTTGATGATGATCTTTCGCCCGAGGTGGTAGACTCCCAGGCTGTGGTTGAGGCGGGTGTGCACCGCGCCGGGGTAGAGGCCGAAGGTGGGGCCCAGCTGCTTGATCCGGGCCAGCTTCTGCACCTCCCTCGACCGGTAGAGGGCGTAGAGGGGAGGGCTGAGGTGGATGTCCTTCCAGAGGGGGTCTCGCACCGAGCGGTCCTGCTCCTTGATGAGGGTCAGCAGTATCGATGTGTTCATAGCACGATAGTAGGGGAGAGTGCCCTCTTAGTAAAGACCAAAAGGTTCTGGCGCATTGGCACCTTTCAGCGTAGAATGGGCACAAGGAGGGGCCATGCACCGATATTTGATCATCGCCGACGACTTTACCGGCGCCAATGACACCGGCCTTCGATATCGCTGACAAGCTCATCGCCCGGGAGGAGAGCCTCTTGGAGGCGATCAAGATCGGGATGCTGTTGTAGCGACAGGCTTGGACACACCATATCAACAAAAGAGGGGAGGAGCGGCTGCTCCTCCCCATCACGTTGCCTGTCAAATCTCTTACTTCACATACGGGATGGCATACGGTCCATCACTGAGGTAGGTGATCTTGAGCTCCCTGCCGCCCTCTCTCTTCCTGATGTCTTCGACGGCTGCCTTGATGGCATCATTGAAGTCCTTGATATCACCAAGGTTGGCGATGTTGTGGCCCGGAAGGCCGGCGCCTGCGCCCTTGGCGAGCTGGGGGGCCCAGTGGTAGTAGTTGGCGAGCGGAATCTTCTCGAAGACGGTTGCCCACTTCTGTACCTGCCACTGGTCGGGCATGAACGGCCAGTCGGGGCTGTGCAGCAGCTTGGTCAGTTGCTCGCCGCTGCTGAGCGACATGACGCCCAAAACGGTCTTGTACATGACCGAACCGATGATGTCCTTCTTGTCGGTGAAGTTTGCCACCGAGATCAGGTAGCCACCCTTCTTCATCGCCCCGATGGCCGCAAAGGCCGCCTTGGCGCTCTGGTAGTGGTTGATACCGACAAACCCACCGTGGGTGATGACGATATCGGCCTCCTCGGCGATGGGGATGCGGGCGTAGCCCTTGACCATCTCGAACGCCTTGTGGAACGCCGCCTCCATATCGCCGGCATAGACACCGGTGATGGCGAAGGCGTGGTCGAGGGTGACGTTGACGATGAAGTCCGATCCTGCCATGCGGGCAAACGCGGTGGACTCCTCGTGCACCGGGTTGCCCTCGAGGTTGAGGTCCCGGCTGTTGGGGTGGCCCATCAAGTCGGCGCCGTGGAAGAGGAAGGTCCCCATCTCACTGATCAGGCCCGGGCAGATGGACTTGCGCCCCCCGCTGACACCGGCCATGAAGTGGCTCTCGACCAGGCCGGTGAGGATCTTCATGTCGGCATTGACGTAGAGGCTGCTGATACGTACCTCACTGCCACGCTCAGTCTTGCCGAGGTAGGTGAGGGCATCGTAATCGAGGCAGTCGTGGTTGACGACCTTCACGCCCTGTTCAAAGACCCAGGGGTCGATGATCCGCTCGATCTCATCAGCGGTCATCGGGCGGTGGGTGCCGGTCGCGATCAGAACGAGGATGTTCTCCTTCTTGTAGCCGACCTCAAGGAGAATCTCGATGATCGGGACGAGGATATTGCCCTCTCCCTTGTAGGGGACCGGGCGGGTGTTGTCACTGATGACAATCACAGCGGTGGCATCGGCCTTGCCGACCAGCTTCTCCTTGGCAATCTGGCGCAGCGGTTTGCTGGCAATCGGGTGATCAAGCGCTTCCGCTATGGCCTTGACCGGATCGGCCAACGCAGTAGGGGCGCTCATATTATATACAGTCGTTCCGGCGGGAAGCTCAAACTCCTTGGCACCGGCGATTAACGGGTTGGGTACATGCATGGTATCCTCCTAAAAAGTCAGAGAAAGGCGAGCATACGCCCGCATTGGTAATTGTATACAAACGAACATCTCCAGTTTACAATTGCAGGCCTACATCGTCAATGCCGCTCCTGATGTCCTCAGGCTCTTCGTTTGCCAACCCTCTCCTCATAATGTTGTCCTAATAACTTAATTGCGTATACAATACCATAGGCCTAGGAATTGTCTACAAGTTTTTCCTGATTAGGTCCATTTGTACTAATAGAAACAGGGAGCAGCAAATAGTCATGCTGATAGTGAAAGATAAATATCGTATGGTATTATTGTTCTTGTTAATCCTCTCTGCCCCGCTCTCTGCAGCCCCCCCATCCTATCTCCTGCCCATCAACCGGGATATCGGCCAGATTGTGGAACCAGAGGAGACAGGGATCGAGCACTATGCCCAGAGAGCCCTTGCATCCCCATACTCGCTTGCGTGGGTTGACGCCTATGTGCCCCCATCACTGGCGGCAGGCTTTGTCCACACCTACAACGACCTCCTCTCGTCCCTCTTGCCTGCCAGCGGCATCCAGATGGGGAGGGCAGTACAACGAACCCACCTCTGGGAGGTGGGCTTTGCCATAACCGAGCCCACCTACCGGTGGGGGAGCATGGTGTGGATGGACCAGAGCGATGGGCGTTGGGCCCTGCTCTCGATTTCGATCAGTGAATAGCGCCCGACATCAGGTTGATCTCTCCAAAGAGGATCCCCAGCTCCTCAAGGGCGATCTGGACGGTCTGGACCTCCGGTTCAAGGATAATCCTCACATCACCGACCTTCCCGGAAGGTCCCTCCCAACTCTCATCGAGGGGGAGCGTGCTGCGTTGTTTGCTCAGGGCCCCACAGCCAGAGAAGAGCAACAGAGCGAGCGACAGAATGAGGATTATCAGTGTTGTAGTGCGTCTCTTCATACATAGCCTCACTTCCTAAACACCGTCATCGGCAAAAGATTACAGACGTGCGTCCTAAGGTGTAAAATCTCTAAGTCTATGCTATAATGCAGTAACCAATTAGTCGATTTCTTCCCTCCTGGGATACCATCATCTTAAAGGAGAAGAATTGCATATGAGTCATGAGAGAGAGAAGGCACAAAAGAAGTCTTTGGTCTATCTGGTAATCGCGATCGCGATCATCCTCCTCATCCTTATTGTCGTCCCCGGCAAGCAAGCCAAAACCGTCTGGATCGTTTTGGTGATCGTGATATGTGCAGTCGGCATTGGGGTGCAGTATCTGAATATCGCCAAAAAGCCAGAAGAGGAGGCGCCTGAGCCCACCGCGGCGGCAGATGCCCCAACGAGCGAGCCGGCAGCAGAGAAGAAGGAAGAACCTGAAAAGAAGGCAGAGGCACCAAAGAGCAAGCCTGCAGTCACACCAGCTGAGAAGAAAGGGGAAACGGTAAAGGCCAAGGCTCCCGCAGGCGCCAAGAAGCCTGCCGCTGCCAAGAGCACAACCACTGCAGCGGCAAAAAAGCCAGATGCTACCAAGCCCAAGAGCACCACCACTGCAAAGAAGCCTGCCCCTGCCAAGCCCAAGAGTACCACCACTGCTGCAAAACCCAAGACTCCCCCGAAAACGGAGGAGTAGATCAGACGTACTGTGTGGACGTAGAAGAAAAAGGAGGCTGTCCCGATCGGGGCAGCCTCTCCTTTTAGGCGCGTAGGGCCTGTTGTTCCTTCCTTCTCAGCGACCGTTGGATGAGGATGACGGCGACAAGGATCACGATGCCGAAGACGTCCTGG
Source organism: uncultured Spirochaetales bacterium (assembly GCA_937902565.1). Classification (GTDB taxonomy): domain Bacteria; phylum Spirochaetota; class Spirochaetia; order Sphaerochaetales; family Sphaerochaetaceae; genus Sphaerochaeta. The sequence goes on along the minus strand of CALFMX010000271.1, from coordinate 2,896 downwards.
ATCGGGTTGGCGGTGATGAGCAGGATCGCACCGATGAACGTCACAATCCGCAAGAGCCAATTGAGGTCGGTAAAGAGGTAGCCCTCGGTGGCCATGCCAATCATCGTGACACCGATGATGGCGGTGATGGTCACCCTGATGGCTACCAGCGGTGTGGTGTCCAGGAGTAGCAAGGCGGTGTTGTGGATAAAGAAGTAGGGGACGATGAAGCCGGCAAGGGAGAGCTTGACCGACTGCAGTCCCGTCTTCATCGGATCCCCTCCACTCAGCCCAGCGGCGGCAAAGCTGGCCAGGGCCACCGGTGGAGTGATGTTGGCGAACATGGCGAAGTAGAAGACGAACATGTGGGCGGCGAGAGCAGGGATGCCGAGCTTGACCAGCGCCGGGGCCGCCATCGTCGCCGTGATCAGGTAGGCGGGGATGGAGGGCAGGCCCATGCCGAGGATCATGCACGTCACCATGGTGAGGATGAGGGTCAGCATGAGGTTGGAGCGGCCGAGCTGGATGATGGCGTTTGCCATGTTCAGGCCGAAGCCGGTGAGGCTGACGACGCCGATGATGATGCCGACCACCGCACAGGCGATGGCCACCGAGACGGTGGCGATGGTTCCTTCACTGAAGGCATCGAGGAGCTGGCGCAGTGTCATGCGTGTCGTCTTGCGTGCCTGTGAGACGACGATGGTGGCCACGATCGCCCAGAAGGCGGAGAAGATGACCGTAGAGCCGCTGAAGAGCAGCATGTAGAGGAGGAAGGCGATCGGGATGAGGAGGTGGCCACGTTCGCGCATGACGTCGCCCAGCTTCGGCAGTTGCTCCTTGGGGACCCCCTCCAGGTTGAGCTTCTCGGCCCTCAGCTGTACCTGCACCATGATACCGAGGTAGTAGAGGAGGGCGGGGATCGTGGCGCTGATGACGATGACACCGTATTTGATGCCCAGCATCTCGGCCATGATGAAGGCTGCCGCTCCCATGACGGGCGGCAGCAGCTGCCCGCCGACCGATGCCGATGACTCAACCGCCCCGGCAAACTCCTTGGAGTAGCCGGTCTTCTTCATCAGCGGGATGGTGAAGGTGCCGGTGGTCACCACGTTTGCCACGGCACTGCCGTTGATGGAGCCGAGGAAGCCGCTGGCGATGACGGCAACCTTTGCCGGGCCTCCTTTGGAGGATCCGGCGAAGGCGAGGGCGAGGTCGTTGAAGAAGCGGCCCATGCCGCACTTGTTCATGATCGTCCCGAAGAGGATGAAGAGGAAGATGTAGGAGGCGGCGACATCGACGGATGTACCGTAGATCCCTTCGGTGTTGATGAAGATATGGTTGATGAGGGCGCGCCAGTTGTAGCCGCGGTGCATGAGGATGCCCGGTAGCGAGCGCCCGATGAGGCCGTAGAGGAGGAAGATGAGGGAGAGGATCACCAGGGGCCAGCCGCTGATGCGCCTGCTCGCCTCCAGGACGGTGATGATGAGGATGGTCCCCATGATCACGTCCATGGTGTTGGGGCTCCCCATCCGGTTGATGAACGGGATGTACTCGACCCAGACGTAGACGGCGACGGAGACAGCCAGGAGGGCGAGGACGAGGTCATACCATGGCAGGCTCTTTCGGTTGCCCTTCGAACTGGCCGGGTAGAGGAAGAAGGCCATGAAGAGCATCATCGCCACGTGGGCCGACCGGTGGAGGTGGGTAGCCGGGTAGCCGATGAAGCTGGTGATGAAGTGGTAGAAGGCGATGGCCACGGAGAGCCAGTAGACGATCTGTGACAAGAGAAAGCCATCGAATGACCGGGTCTTGGACTCCTTCTCGTACTGCTGTATCAGCGCTTCCTTCTGTGCCTGCATCTCAGGACTCATATCGTCCAACGAAATCTTTGCCATAAATTTTTAGTTCCTTTGACCAGAAGCTCGACGGGGAGGTGGTGCTCCACATCAGCTCCATTGATGAATATACGTCCCCCAACTGTAATGGAAGTGAGGGCCGTTTGGGAATGGATCCACTCGAAGTGGTCGAACCGCTCCTCGATGGAGTCCATCACCACCATCCCGTCCTCGATGTGGGTCACCCCCTTGTTGGCGGGGATACCGGCCCCAAAGCCGGCAACGGTGATGGTGTGGAGCAGGAAGCTGCCATCACTCTCAATGGTGTACTCCTCTATCCAGGGGATGAGCTCGAAGGAGTGGATCCAGTTGAAGACAACCGGATCGCCGGCGCTCACCCTCTGTGTGCGGAGGACCGTTCCCTCTCCCTGCTCAGCGAGGACGAGGAGCAAGGAGTCGGGAAAGAAGGGGAAGAAGAGCACGGTCCCCACCACGAGGGTGAGGACGATGCCCCATACGACTGCTGAACGAGCCATCGGCTCCTAGAGGCCCATCTCACGGTAGTAGCGCTCAGCACCTTCGTGGAAGGGGATGCCCACCCCGCTCTTGGCGTTCTCCAGGCGGATATTCTCTTTTGCGGTGGCGTGGGCTGCATGGATGTCCCCGATGTTCTCGAAGATCCCCTTGGTCATGTCGTAGACGACCTCCTCATCCATGTCCTTGTGGAGCACCAGGATGTTGTTCACGGCAGTGGTGTTCACATCCCCCTTGGTGTTGTATGCATCTGCAGGGATCGTCGCTTTGACGAAGAAGGGGTACTTGGCCATCAGGGTATCGAGCGCCTCACCCTCGATGGGGATGATGACGATCTGGTGGGTGGTGCCCAGCTCCATGATCGTCGCGTTGGGTATGCCACTGGTGACGAAGACCGCATCGACGAGGTTGTTCTTCAGCTGGCCGATCGCCTCGCCGTAGTTGAGGTAGTCGACCCGGCTGTCGCTATAGCTCATGCCGTGGGCCTCATACATCATCCGGGCGTTGACCTCGACACCGCTGTTGGGGGCGCCGACGCCGACGCGCTT